>NZ_CAWUDL010000007.1:0-111876 GCF_963920945.1 Anabaena sp. CCY 9402-a | reverse complement strand
GAGTAATGAGTAATGAGTAATGAGTAATGAGTAATGAGTAATGAGTAATGAGTAAGGGGTAAGGGGTGCTGTTAGCGGTAGCGAGGCGTTTAGCCAGTGCTGAGTTATGTTAGCGGTAGTGGGGCGTTTAGCCGGTGCTGAGTCAAGATTTTATTGCACATTATTTGCACATTTTTGATAATCTATTTTGTTAAAATTTGTTATGTCTACAGAAGAATTATTCCAACAACTTAAACACCCCAACCCACACCTGCGCGACCTAGCAATGTGGGCTTTGGCTGAGAATCCTGATGCAACAACGATTCCCCGACTGATGAGCATTCTTGATGAGGAAAATACCACCTATCGACGAGCAGCTGTGAAAGCTTTAGGCGCGATCGGCCATGATGCGGTAACTCCTCTGGTTGCAGCTTTGCTTAACAGTGAAAATGTCACAGTACGGGGAAGTGCCGCCAAAGCACTGGCTCAAGTGGCGATTAATCATCCAGATGTTCCCTTTTCAGAAGAAGGTGTGCAGGGTTTAAAGACTGCCCTCAATGACTCCAATCCTGTGGTGCATATTGCCGCCGTGATGGCGTTGGGTGAAATTGGTACTCCCGTTGTGGATGTTTTGATTGAAGCATTGCAAACCACAGATAACCCCGCACTGGGAATTTCCCTAGTAAATGCTTTAGCCTCAATTGGCGATCGCCGAGGTGTAGAGGTGTTAACATCTTTAATTCAGGATGAATCTACCGATTCCTATGTCCGCGAGTCAGCGACTAGTGCATTGTCTCGCCTAGAGATGACGGTGAAGTTTCAGAGAGGAGAACAATAATAGGTGACAGGGGACAGGTGACAGGGGATAGGAAAAAAATTTGGGTTTGTAAAATGTAAAGATAAACTGCAAAAAGTTTCTTTATCCTAATAACCGTGAATCTCCAAACCGACGCAGACAAACCACAAGCCAGCACCAGTCAAAATATTGCTCCAGAAACAGAAAAAATTCTCTGTCCTCATTGTCAGCGCACAGCTACAAACGGCATCAAATGTAAGGGGCTTTGTGTAGCTGACAGTGACTATTAAGGCATTAAATTAAAAAATCAAATCTTATTACTCTACTCCAGCCATGTCAGATTCTCAAACAATTAGTGCAGCAGTTGCCAAACTCTACAATACCTATCCATTCCCGCCAGAACCGTTATTAGATGAACCACCTCCGGGTTATAACTGGCGTTGGAACTGGCTGACAGCGTATAACTTCTGCACCGGACAAAAACCCTCACATCACAATGTCCGCATCCTCGATGCTGGCTGTGGAACTGGCGTAGGAACAGAATATTTGGTGCATCTCAACCCTGATGCGGCGGTTGTGGGGATTGATTTGAGTGCTGGCGCATTGGCTGTAGCTAAAGAGCGTTGCCAAAAATCAGGGGCTACAGGGGTAGAATTTCATCACCTGAGTTTATTTGATGCCGAGCAGCTTCCGGGTGAGTTTGATTTGATTAACTGTGTGGGAGTTCTGCACCATACCCCTGATCCGATTCGCGGGATTCAAGCTTTAGCCAAGAAGTTAGCCCCTGGTGGGATCATGCACATTTTTGTGTACGGTGAACTGGGACGTTGGGAAATCAAGTTAATGCAAGAGGCGATCGCACTACTACAAGGTGAGAAACGCGGTGATTATACTGACGGTGTAGCAGTTGGGCGACAACTGTTTGCAGCATTACCCGAAGAGAACCGCCTGCGAAAACGCGAACAAGAACGTTGGTCTTGGGAAAATCAACGGGATGGCTACTTTGCAGATATGTATGTGCATCCGCAAGAGATTGATTACAACATCAATACGCTGTTTGAGTTGATTGATGCGTCAGGATTAGAGTTTCTCGGCTTTTCTAATCCGCAGATTTGGGATTTAGAGCGATTGATTAGTAAAGCACCAGAACTAATTGAACGTTCTCAAGATTTGAGCCAACGCCAGCTTTATCGGTTGATTGAACTACTCGATCCGCCAGCCATTACCCACTACGAGTTTTTCTTAGGACGCAGCCCCGTCACCAGAGAAGATTGGGCATCTGATGCCAAGTTGCTGTCTGCAATACCCGAACCAAGTCCTTGCATTCAGGGATGGCGAGATAGTCAACAATTCTTTAATCACGACTATCAGATTGTGCGTCTAAATGATGCAGAATGGCAGTTTCTCCTCGCCTGTGATGAGAATCAAACAGTCAATCAAATCTTGCAGAGAATTGACGCTAGTTTAGAGAATGTGCGATCGCTCCAACGGCAGCAAATCATTCTCCTCACTGCCAAAACAGAGTAGTCAAGACTCTATCAGCAACCGTTTTAATGGTGTGCGATGACTAGGGCGTAGCGATCGCTGATGAATTGCAAATAGTCTCAATTAACCACTATTTCATGGTTGCTAGTTGATGTTATCACCGAAATTGGCGATCGCATCACTATATAGATATTAGCGTGCCAAAATACCCCACCTTCCAGAGCGATGGGATATTTTTTCTTTGCAAGTAAGCTTTTTCCTGCTATTGCTGTCAAAACAGCTACAAAATTTCATTAACTTTGTTTACTTTTTGTTACAAATAGTTAATAATACTAGTTATGTATACATTAATTAAAGCTGTAAACGCTTTTTAAGCGTTTAGCTTGATACTCATTAAACCCATAGTCAAGGTACACCTATGCCTTTTACCATTGATTCAGCTCGTGGTATTTTTCCCGAAACGCTTGCTGCCGATTTAGTCCCAGCAACCATTGCCCGCTTCGGTCAACTTAATGCTGAAGATCAGCTAGCTCTCATTTGGTTTGCTTACCTGGAAATGGGTAAAACAATCACCATTGCTGCACCAGGAGCAGCAAACATGGTATTTGCAGAAGGAACATTGAATCAACTGAAGCAAATGTCGTTCCGGGAACAAACTCAGGTGATGTGCGACCTAGCAAACCGTGCTGATACGCCTATTTGTCGTGCCTACGGAATATGGTCTGCCAATATCAAGCTTGGTTTTTGGTATCAGTTGGGACAGTGGATGGAGCAAGGTATTATCGCTCCGATTCCAGAAGGATATCGGCTATCGGCAAATGCCGCAGCAGTTCTACAAGCAATTCGTGGTCTAGAGTCTGGACAGCAAATTACCGTTCTGCGTAATTCTGTACTTGATATGGGTTTTGACCCCAATAAGTTGGGCAGCTACACCAAAGTGAGTGAAGCTGTTGCTGTGCCGAAAGAAATGGCTGAACGGATTCCAGTCGCTATTGAAGGTGTTGATAATCCCACCATCCTAAGTTACATGGATAACTTAAATGCCAATGACTTTGATGCGTTGATAGAGTTATTCACTCCCGATGGTGCATTACAACCTCCTTTTCAAAAACCGATCGCAGGTAAGGATGCCGTCTATCGTTTTCTGAGAGAAGATTGTCAAAACCTGAAGTTGATACCAGAGCGTGGTGTTTCTGAACCCGCAGAGGATGGCTACACTCAAATCAAAGTCACAGGTAAAGTACAAACTCCTTGGTTCGGTGCTGGTGTTGGGATGAACATGGCATGGAGATTCTTACTTACTCCTGATAATAAAATCTTTTTCGTAGCGATCGACTTACTGGCATCTCCAAAAGAGTTGCTCAATTTGGTTCGCTAGTACGGGAGTAATTCTCCTTTTATACTGTTAAAGAAATACACTTGGAAAATGGGGAGATAGGCTTATTAAGCTCATCTCCCCACTCATCCTAAATCTGTGGTCTGATTCAGTACACTAGACCTCTTGCAAAAGTCCGAAAATGAGATGTGTCATTCTGAACGAAATGTAGAATCTTTGAGATGTTTCGCTTCGCTCAACATGACAGCTTCAGCATTTATGCAAGAGGTACACTCTCTACAATCAGGGCATAGCATTGTCTTGTCCTGTAACGTCCGTATAAAATCTGTAATTAATATAGGTAGAGATACTCTTGCTAAAAAGGGTATCTTAAGATAAGCGCATGAAGGTAAACGAAGTTAGTTGGTCTGATTTAGAACAAGAAGTTGCTCAAACCGCATTTCAAACAGCATACGAGCGGGAAATCAACGCTCTGATTCAGGAGGTTCGCGACAACGCGGATAAGGTTTGCAAGTTAGAAGATATCTGGAGTTTGCATAACTTTCTCAGTGCCAAAAGACACGAGATTGATGGCAAGTATGATTACAACTATTCAGTTCTCGTATTTGTGTTTGCAACTCTGGTGAAACAGGGATGGTTACATTTGGATGAACTGAAGGGACTTGATAAGGAGAAGGTTGCTAAGATTGGCTCTCTTTCCCGGATGTAGCTACCAGTCATCTTCTGATTGGCGTTCAATTTGCGCGATCGCTAGTTTAGCCAAAATTCGCACTACTTCTTGTTGATCATTAAGAACTGCCTGTAATGGTTCTAACGCACTGCGATCGCCAATTTTGCCGAGGGAATTAATTGCCGCCTTCCTCACGTCTAAATCAGTATCTTGAATTGCCAGAATTAAATGGGGAACAGAAGGGGGATAATTCACTTGTCCCAGTGCTGATGCTGCTTCTGTACGAATCACCGATTCTGGGTCAGTTAAGGCTGAAACCAGAAGGTTGCACGACTTTTCGTCTGACTGCTCCTGCGCTACATGACCCAAAGCCCCAATTACAGCACATCGCACATCAAGGGAAGCGGCGTTCAATGCTTCGTACAGATAGTCTGCTGCTTCTGAGCCAATAAACGCCAATGCCCATGCAGCGTGACCTTTAATATCTTCAGAATGCTCGTTGGATGCCAGAATTTCAAGCAACGCGGGTACAGCAGCTTCTCCTGTTCTTGCTAACGCTCCAGCAGATGAACTTCTGACTACCGTATCCTCATCGTTCAGAAAGGCATGAAGCAAGTTTGGTACAGCACTTGAGTCAGAGATGATTGTAAGTGTTTTAGCCGCAGCCCGCCGCACAACGACATTAGCATGATTTGCTAGAGCCTCAACTAGAAATGGGGTTGCCGGTTCACCAATTTCGCCCAAGGTTTCGGCAAACCGCAGTCGCACCAATCCACGGGTATCTCCCAAACCTTCCACCAGTTGTTTAAGAACTTTCTGATCTGTAGAGTCGAAGGTTTCTAGAGTAATCTGCTCATTCACCCTCTGAACCAGATCATCATTTTCAGCCTGAACTCGCAGCATTGGATCATCCATTGCTGGAGTTTTAGAGTTGAGCGAGTGACTCATCACAAATTCCCTATCACCGTGATTGTTAAATGATCTAGTTACCATCGGTCAAATTAGACTGATTGCTGCTGGCGGAGTGCCTCCAGAGTTGCATCAATCTGGGCTAGCTGAGGTTGCAGACTAGCAAGTGCTTGTGCCTTCATGATTTTAGCGCGTTGTGCCATTGATAGGGTGTCACTAACCAGGCGTTCCCGATATTGTTCCAATTCAGCGATCGCTTCGGTCAATTCTTCAGGGTTAGCTTCATCGATTGAGGTAATTTCTGTATTATCAGCCATATTTGTTGTGTTTCCTAAAGTACAGATTTTAAATGTTCATGTTCGATTTTCTCAGATCCAGTTACCAAAGGGCAAACCTTTTAAACTTGTATAGAGACGTAGCGATGCTCCGTCTCTACAATTTTTTTTGGAGATGTCTGATAGGTTAAGCATCACCAGTCTTTTGATTGATCGCCACGACCAGTTCTCGATATCGACGTGGATCTCCTTCTGCTAACACTTGCCGTTCCTGGTCTTTGCGCCCGTACAAACCCTCCATAATCCTCTGCCAGTCCATAGAGGACAATGGTGAGGGTTGATCGTCTATTATTTGGGGCTGAACTGGAACAGTTTCTGCTTGGAGGTGCTGCTGTGCCATCCAGACACGCCCACGCACTGCCCAACTTTCATCCTTGACAGCCATTTGTTCAAACTGTGAGTGGATTTGCGATCGCCACTCTGGATAAGTCACGGCAATTGCATCGGCCAGAAACTGTAAGCCGACTACGGCTGAATAGCGTACCACCCACTCGTCATCTTCCTGAGCCACAAATAGCAGGGCATCCATTGCTTCTGCTTGGGCAATTTCTAAGAGTTCATCAGGAAACCAGTGCCACTTCATCATTCCTAGACCTCTAGCAGCAGCCCGTCTGACACTGAGGGCAAAGTCAGCCGTGGCTGCTCCCAACAAGGTCAATAACCCTCTGGGGTCGCCAATTCCTGCCAAGGCGCGGATTGTCCAAGCTCTGGCGGTGTAGTTATGGTTATCCAGTAGCTCCAACAGAAACGGTACTGCGGGTTCTCCAAGTTGAATTAACCCATCCACAGCCGCCACGGCTGCACCTGGATTGTTGTAGCTCAAAGAGGCAATCAAGGTGGGAATTGCTCCTTCTAAACGAGCCTCTGCCAAGTTTTTTACAGCTTCTTGCAAAAGGAGAGAAGAATCTGCGTCTTCTACTGCACGAATTAGAGTGTCAAGGTAATCAGCCATGAGGGAGAAGGGACGCGATAAGTTATACCTTTTACATTTTCGCTCTTTCTGCTACAATAGCGCATCCATTAATTTCATTACTTTTATTGCCCCTGGGGATAAATCGGGTGGTGTAGACTGTAGCAATTGCTTTTCCAGTAAACCCTTGAGGGAAATTAGCTTGAGGCTGTTTTCTGCCAGAGTCTCAGAAATCGCTTCGGCTGCTGGTAAATACCCAATTGCTCCCAAATCTGCCAAAACTGCCCGACGTAGCTGCAAATCTTGGTGAGCTAGTGCTTGGATGAGGCGATCGCCATACTGATTGGATATTTCAGTTGCTTCTGAGGTTAGCTGATACATTGCCCGTGCTGCGGCATACTGAATCCGGGGAATGAAGTGATCTAAAAATGTTTCAATCAAGGGAATGGCATCGATTGCCCCCAATGTTCCCAATGCTTCTAGAATGGCATCGAAGGGTTGGGTAAGCTGGGGTGGTTCTGGTGCTGGTAGCGTTCCCGGAACTTGATTATTGAGCAACTCGATCAGCCTAGGAATACAGGATAAGTCTCCTAACATCTCTAGAGATTGGGCTGCGGCTTCCCTAACATAGAAATCAGAGCATTCCAGCGACCGGATCAATGCCGGAACTGCCCGTTTTCCCCCCAGTTTTCCTAATGCTCTCGCCGCATTTCGCCGCAGGGGATAGCCACCAGCATTGGTGCGATCTTCATCGTCTTCTAGTGCTGTAATCAATACATCAATGGCTTCTGGGACATCCACCCGAAACCGTCCTAACCACCAAGCAGCATACACGCGCAATCCCAAATCTTCACCCTGGAGATTTGCGATCGCCTGCTCTACAGTTAATTGGTTATCATCTCGAATGCTAGATTCGTTGTCCATAGAGAATCTTCAAAAATTCAAAATCCAAAACTAACAAATCTACTTGACTTTTGAATTTTAACTATAAAAAACAATACCCGGAGCGGTAAACAATCACTAACTTCTGTCAGTCATTGCATACCCCTCCGGGTCGAAGCAGCTTACTAGCTGAGTGCGTTGATAGCGTAGTCGATGTAGGAGTTTGCTTCAACAGCAGGATCACCACTCAAACCGTGGTTAGCTTTGATATATTTCAGAGCTTCAACATACCAGCTAGGAGATAGATCAAAGGTGCGGTTGATTTCAGCAATACCACCGATTAGGTAGTCATCCATTGGGCCTGTACCACCAACAACTAGGCAGTAAGTAACCATACGGAGGTAGTAGCCGATGTCACGAACGCACTTGTCTTTGCCAGTTTGGGTAGAAGCAAAGTTAGGGCCAGAGGTGCTGGTGGTGTAGGGGTATTTGCTGTATACAGCATTAGCAGCACCAGAAGCTAGACTAGAAGCCTTTTCGCTCAATCCTTTTGCAGCTTCTAAGCTTGCTTTAGCTTGGCGGAAACGACCAAATGCGGTTTGGATTTCGGTGGAGCTGAGAAAGCGTCCTTGGGAATCAGCAGCAGCTACTGCTTCGGTCAAAGGGGTTTTCATGTTAGATTTTCTCCCAATAATCTTGTTTGATGAAATGGCTTTTAGCAATCGCTTCAGCTATCTGAAGCTGATTAAAAAAATCGATGAATAGCTGATTTAGGAAACCGCAGAAGCAGCTTTGTCAAAATAGCTTGCTACTTCAGACATGAGGCTGGCACAGTCGCCTCTGGAGATACCATTGGTGTCGCCTGCGATCGCAACCGCAGCATCTTTCATCTTTTGAACGCCTGCTGCTACAGAAGCACCGGGAGTTCCTAGAGCCAAGTATGTTTCTCTCAGACCGTTGAGGCAGCGATCGTCTAGAATGCTTGCATCTCCAGCGAAAATAGCGTAGGTGATGTAGCGCAAGATGATTTCCATGTCGCGCAGACAAGCAGCCATCCGACGGCTAGTGTAAGCATTACCACCAGGAGCAATCAACTGGGGCTGCTCTGCAAACAGAGAACGAGCTGCATTTGCCACAATTGTGGATGAATTGCTGGTAATACGGTTCACAACGTCCATGCGCTTGTTGCCATCAGAAACGATTGCACTCAAAGCATCCAGTTGAGAAGAACTCAGGTATTCACCCCGTGCATCAGCCTGGGAGACAACCTTTGCAAATGCGTCGAACATAAACTCAATCTCCTAATTCGTTTAAGTTGCGGACAATTTAGGTCAAAACAAAATTCGGTTAGCTTAGACTAAACAAGCCTTAAACAGCCGAAAAAAATATAGAACAGTGACCTGCGAGATGCGTTCCTTCCTTCCCACAAGGAAGCTTGGAAACTTTTACAGTTCTTAATAATTATAGAACTTGACTCATCAGGCAACCAAACAAGTTGCACCTGTTTTGTCTATATTTTTGTTTATACTATGTCGTTGGATCATTATTTATTACAAATTATCAAGAACTTTTTACAATGGCGGAAAAACTTAACTGGTGAGGAATGCAATTCAGTATCAAAGGCAGAGTATACATACCTCTGGCTGAAGATTAGCTCTAAATCTTTACGTTTGTACAGTAAAAAGAAATATGAACAGGAGTGTAAAGAAACATTACAATCCTGATTTTGTTCTTGAGTGCTGAGTGCTGAGTGCTGAGTGCTGAGTGCTGAGTGCTGAGTGCTGAGTGCTGAGTAGTGAGTAGTGAGTGGGTGGGCATTGTATTTTTCTCCCCCTGCTCCCCCTGCTCCCCCTGCTCCCCCTGTCACTTCGTTGCAGCTAACTTTCGTTCCAAGTCGAACAAAAAGCCGTGGATATATTCTTCTGTCCACTCAGTACCGTAAAAACGGGTGAACATTCCCCGTGCTGGGTCTTTTTCTGCCCGGTAGTGCAGATAACGCAGTTGAGCTTCCTGAATATCTGCTCTTTGTCGGGAGTCGGTTACGGGTTCTGCTTGGTCAACAAAATCCAGGTATGCCTGGAGATAGTCCTTAAAAGCCGCAAAAACATGGGTTTCCACCACCTCAGTTTGCTGGGGTCGAGTCCAGAGAAACGCGGGAGAGAAAAAGGGCTGGGCTTCTGCGGGGAAGTCGCCGCCCCAGGGTAAATGCTGCTGATATGCCTGAAAAATTGGCAGTATGGGCTGGGTATATTTCCCTTGATACTCTAGATCATCCCGAAATAGGGGTTGCATATCCAGCGCGATTAAGTGACCTCCTGGCAAGGTAACTAAATCTGCTCCAAAGAAGGGCAGGTCATAGTTGAGGTGTGGGAAAATCACAAAATTTAACACTTGCAGCGAGTTACCCCCCTGGACATGGGCGGCTCGGATTTGCCGGAGTTTGGGAGATTGATAAGCGTAGCTGGTGGTTAAAACTTCTTCTTGATGTTTACCTTTGCCTACCATTGCCTGTTTTGACTCAAACCCAACGGGAATGGGATAAGGCTGCAAGTCTAGACGTTCGTGTAAAAGCGCGATCGCGTAATCCAAAAATGGCTGATAGAGAGTCACGTCGCTTTGCTCCAAATTCAAAATTAACAATCACGATACATAAATCGCGCAGCACTACTAATCGCCGGGTGTGATCTGGGGTGGTATCGTTTGCTATTGCATTTAGTAAATTCAAATTACTTTTTGGCTGCCTTAGTCGCTAACGGTACAGCATCCTCAAACAAAAATTCATGCAAAAACCGCTCTGACCATTCATGTCCAAAATAGCTACTAAACAAACCAGAGGCTGGGTCACGTTCGGCACTGTATTGGTCATAATCCTTTTGGGCTTTGACAATCCGTTGAATGTCTGATTGATCAGTCAGGGGTTTAGCTTCTGCGAGCATCTGCCAGTACAGATTTAAATAATCTTTGAATGCCTCAAACACCCGCGTTTTCACCGTTTCTGCATCGGTTTTGGCAAACAACAGATATTTTGAGAAATATTGGTTCGCATCATAAAATTTCATTTCCAGGTCTTGTACAAGGTCTGGATACTTCTGATGTAATGTCTGCAAAGGGTGGATGTACTTTCTCAGGTAAGCTTCATCCTGAAATAAAGGCTGGAAATCCATGACAATCAGATTTTTGATCTGACCGAAAGACAGAAAGTCGATGCCAAGTAAGGGTAACTCGTAGTAGTGATTAGGATAAATTACACTATTAAGGATCTGGGCGCTTGCGCCTGCATCAATGTAAGTATAGCGGATTTTCCGATACTCAGGACACTGATAGCACCAGCTCTGAATGGTAGCGGGATTTCTACCGCGATCGCTCACCTGATACTCTAGTCCTGCCGGGATTGAGCGACTCTGCAATTTAAACCTTTGAAACAGGGATTGTTCCAGATGCTCAAGGAAGCACTTATACATAAGATTTATAGACTCATTTGCCTTAACCTCTGACAATACGGGATTTTTGAACAAGCCGTCTCAAATAAGTTAAACAAAGTAACGATCCTTAACGTGATAACACCAATTTTTAAATTAATACTTTTATGATTTCTACAGAGCAAGTAATTTATTGTATTAATCCCAACTGCGATCGCCCGATTAATTCTGTGGGTGATATTGTTTGTGCCAATTGCCAAACTCCCTTGGTTTACCGTTATCTCTGGGCTACTGGCTCATTAGCAGCTAAGATTAACCCAGGTATAAAAGTAGCAGATAGATATCAGGTAATAGCACCTCAAGTTTGGCTAGACACTCAGTCGGGATTGTCGCCAGATGTCCCCAAAGAATTACCAGACGTAATTATCCCCTACCTCCGTTTATACCCAGAGCATTTGCATCTCCCCCAAGCCTATGGATTTGTTTCTTCTGGGGAAGAAGGCCAAGATGATATCCTCTTACTAGAAAATGTCCCCATAGATAAACAGGGAAATCTCTATCCCTCTGTTAGTGGTGCGTGGGAACAAGCAACAGCAGTCAGACAAGTCTACTGGCTTTGGCAAATTCTCCAACTTTGGAAACCTTTATCAGAACTAGGACTTGGGCAAAGTCTATTGATTGCAGATAACCTGCGAGTCCAGGGTTGGTGTGTGCGACTATTAGAACTCCACGCCATCACAGTTACAGAACAGCCTAGTTTGGGGGATTTAGCCCATGCTTGGCAGCCTCTAGTGGCATCTGCCAAAATCCCAGTTGCCGGAGAATTAAGCAACATAGTCCAGCAGATGAATCACTCTGACATAGAGTTAGATACTATTGCTACTCAACTCAATACCTTGTTACTTTCAACCGCAGGCGAATTACCCTTGACTCTCCAGGTAGTAGGTGCGACAGATACAGGAATGCAACTCACACAAAATGAAGATACTTGCTTTCCTCATAGCCTGGATAATTCAGAGGATTCATTACTATCAACTCTGTCAATTGTTTGCGATGGTATTGGCGGACATCAAGGTGGCGAAGTTGCTAGTCAACTAGCAGTGCAGTCCTTAAAATTACAAATGCGTGCTTTATTAGCAGAGGTAGCAGAACAGGCGCAAATATTACCACCCAACTTGTTACAGGAACAACTAGAGGCGTGCTTACGGGTAGTGAATAACGTTATTAGCTACCGCAATGACGAGCAAAAACGCCAAGGTAGAGAACGAATGGCGACAACTATCGTCATGGCTGTACAAGTCCCGCAAAAAGTGCTAACACCATCTGGTTGGCAATCAAAGAATGCCCATGAACTTTACTTGGTGAATGTGGGTGATAGCCGCGCTTACTGGATAACTCATGAATATTGCCAACAATTGACAGTAGATGATGATGTAGCCACTAGAGAAGTTCGTTCGGCACGGAGTTTGTATCATCAAGCACTCCAAAGACCAGATGCTCACGCTCTCACGCAAGCTTTGGGCAGTAAAGATGCCGATTCTCTACGTTTTGGGATTAAACGCTTGATTTTAGAGGAAGATGGCATATTATTACTGTGTTCTGATGGTTTAAGTGATCACAATTGGGTAGAAAAATCTTGGCAGCATTACGCAGTACCTATATTAAAAGGTGAAATGGCGATCGCAGATGCTGTTAATCAATGGATTGAGTTAGCTAACGAAAAAAATGGTCATGATAATATCTCAGTGGTGCTGACCCTCTGCCGTCTCAGTAAAGATTATTTAGTGCCGATTCCTCAGCCACAGCCCCTAGTAGAGATTCCAGAAGAATTAGAACCACCAGAAATAGAAGAATCGGCCTTAGCAGAAATAGCACCCCAATCTACCTTGGCAGAAAGTTCTCAAGCCCTGTTAGATTTAGAACTCACAGAAGAACCCAGTCCACCCCCACCTACAAAACCCAGCCACCGGCGTAAATCTTTATTAGTTGTAGCAGGTGTATTAGCCTTACTAATGGGGAGTACGGGTGTAGGATTATTCGCTTTGTGGCAACTCTATCCACAAACTTTCCAACAAATGTGTCAAAAGTTACCTCAACAAGTAAAGCAATTGTGTCCACCACAGTATTGACAAATGAAGGTAGATACATGATTCAATCGCTACCAATTCCTATTACTGTTGACCAGTTTCTAGACTGGTATCCTTTCAGTGACATGAAAATTGCATTTTTTGCAGTAGAGTTGCAATTTATTACAAAAATCTGAGAAAATGAGAAGAATATGAAAACAAACTAGTTAAAAAACTACTGCCTGTGAAACTTGACTCTGCACCTGTGACCCTTTCTGGCTTATCTCAGTCTGAAAACCAGCCAGAACTAATAGCAAGCAATGAATCTCACCTTGCTACCGCCATCATTGAGCCAGTTCAGCCTGTAGCTAGTGCTGATAGTCATAAAAAGCAGGAATCACCATTTGTTATTTTCGGTACTACTTTTATTACTATTTTTCTTGCAGAAATTGGTGATAAGACACAGCTATCAACTTTATTAATGAGTGCAGAATCTCATTCCCCGTGGGTAGTATTCTTGGGTTCTGGGGCTGCACTAATCACCACCAGCTTATTAGGGGTACTGTTAGGTAGTTGGATTTCTAAACAACTTAGTCCCAAAGCTTTAGACAAATCCGCCGGAGTGATGTTACTCTTCATCTCCGTCATGCTGTTCTGGGATGTATTACACGGTTAATCTTCCCCCTTTCCTACTCCTTACTTCTACATCCCCAAAATTATGAATTGGCATCTTTTAGGACTGAGTTTTATTACAGTTTTCATATCAGAATTAGGCGACAAAAGCCAACTAGCCGCGATCGCACTTTCTGGTCGTGGTCAGTCTGTGCGTGCAGTCTTCTTTGGTAGTGCGGCGGCGTTACTCTTAGCCAGTTTTCTTGGTGCATTAGCTGGGGGTGCAGTTGCAGAGGTATTACCCACCCGGTTATTAAAAGCGATCGCTGCTGCGGGTTTTGCCATTCTCGCTGTACGTCTGCTGTTCTTTAAAAATGAAGAATCGTTAGATTATGAACAGACTCCTTAAATTTCCAACGGCGATGTCAATTCCCCAAATTTCCACATCTCGCCTAATTTTACGCGCTTTTGGTGAGCAAGACCTTGATGCCTATGCTAATATGTGCAGCGATCCAGAAGTGATGCGTTACATCGGTAATGGAAAACCTTTATCCCGTGAGGAATCATGGCGCAGTATGGCGATGATGCTGGGACATTGGCATTTACGTGGCTATGGGCTGTGGGCAGTTGAAGAAAAATCCAGTAGTGAAATGATTGGTAGGATTGGCTGCTGGCAACCAGAAGGATGGCCCGGACTAGAAATCGGCTGGGCTTTACGGCAACAATACTGGGGATATGGTTATGCTACCGAAGGTGCAAAGGCATCGATGGTATATGGCTTTGAAAATTTAGGACAATCTCGTTTAATCAGCTTAATCCGCCCAGAAAATCAAGCTTCTAGGCGGGTGGCTGAGAAGTTAGGGGAAAAATTACAGAGTGTGATTGCCATCTTTGGTGCTGAGGCTTTACTTTACAGTATCAACAGGGAAGATTTTAACAATGAAGGGTCAACAGAATAGCCAAATTGACACTCCCCTGTCTTGAAATTGAGGAGTGTCAACTAAACTCTCATCCTTTATTTTACAAACATGGGCATAATTTCAGCTGCTGTAAATATGCCGTGCATCCCGCGTTGATGTAATTGTCTACCAGCTTTCAGATAACCAAAAGCAGGACCGCAGACATTAGCTGCCATACTGGTTTCATCACCCAAGGTAAAGGTATGAGTAGAAATCTTACCCTCAAAGGTGCGTCCTGTCACCTTAACGTTAGTGCTGAGGGGCTTTTTGGGGTTGCGGGTATCGACTACACCACCAACAGTCACGCGATCGCGATCTACTATCCCTGCTAACTCTAGCATCACATCATCGGCGTGTTCCATATTGGTCAAGGTAAGCACACCATTAGTTTTGTCTAGTAGTGCTTCTACCTCTGCATCAGTCATCGCCCTGGCAACTTCCACAGTATAACCAGGCATATGTCCAATATCTTCCCGAACAGTGGCGCGGTAAGCTTCCCAGTTGGCAATACCGACACCAAAGGTAATCTCTACTTGATGAACTTCGGCGTAGCTTTGGGCGGCTAAGGCGGCGGCGGCGGTTAACAGTCCAGGTGTTGCACCGCAGCCTGTCATATAGGTGATCCCGGCTGCTTGCAGTTCGTCTTTCATAGCAATTAGCTGTTCTACAGCACTGGTGCGCTTAATGGCATCTACCAGCACACCGCGCCAACCAGATTTAATAAACTGGCGTGCTACAGAAGGAATAAAATCATTGGGTAGGTTAGGCAAAGCCAAGAAATACCCATCTACAGGCTGTGCGCTGTCGATTAAATCTTGAATACTGTTGTTGCTTAAATTCCCAATGGGTTCTAAATAACCTACCGACCCTTGAGACTGGTAGGTTGCAATGCAATCTTGAAAATTCAAACCTTCACCAGCGTAAGCATAACCTTTTTGATCTGCCACTGCTACCAATGTCATTTCCCGTTTACCAGCCAGTACCTTGGCGGCTGCTTGTCCGAGTCCACCGAAACCCAATACTCCGATACGTATAGCTGGCGCAATATTTGCTGTATTCATAGTCAATTACTTAAGTTGAATCACAAGCCTTAAGACTTTACCATCTCAGCTGATGGCTGATGGCGATCGCTCAAAGCTATAAAGGTTAATTATGCTTCATTATCCTAGTTTCTTCCCCAAGCAGATCAGTTTTTTTATCGGAAATTCTTACTGAGTAGCTGAGGCTTGAGCAAATTTTCACGCGATATGGCATCAAAGGCGATCGCTAAAGGCAATGATCAGGCTATTCAAGATCCAGCAACTTGAGTTATTACCAAATCATCCCCAAATTCAACACAAAACCATTTAAAATATCTTCCCCTAAAACCGTAGCAGGAGAATCTAACACTTCAACCTCTTTTCCTTGTCTATAAATCTCCAGTTGTCGAGATTTACGATTAATTAAAAAACCTAAACTTACACCGTTATCTATATATTCTTTCATCTTTTCCTGAGCAACTTTCAAACTATCATTTGGAGAAAGTAACTCAATTACAAAATCAGGACAAATGAGGGGAAACTTTTCTTTTTCTTCTTCAGTTAAAGCATTCCATCTTTCCAAATTTATCCAAGCCGCATCAGGGGAACGATCTGCACCATTAGGCAATTTAAAACAAGTCGAGGAATCAAAAGCAATGCCAGTACCATCAGCATTCGTCCAATTCATTAATTGTTGAGTAATTCTCGCATTTTTATTCCCCGTTTCTCCCCCTGTAGGTGGCATAATAATTAGTTCTCCCGTGGCGGTGCGTTCAAACCTCAAGTCGCGGTTTGCTTGACATAGCTTGAAAAACTGCTCATCTGTCAGATCCAGGACTGATTGCAGATTGACGGTTAAAGCATTCATGGTGATATGGCAGCTTGAAAAATTAAGTCAGTCAACATCCCTAGCCTAGAAACTATTCTATCCCCTTTATTCCTGATTAATATAGGCAATGGTCTCCGTTGGGCGGAACGCCATTGCACTCCCTCAACTTCCCAAAAGCGATACCTCCGGTAAGCTATGAAGAGAGCTTGTATGGAAGATGAGCGATAGCCGAAGGCTTAAGCTTCGCTTATCGCTTTATATTTTTTCATACCTAGTTACCCACAGAATAATGATTTGTGTATAGTTAATTTAGGCTAGTAAATATATAAGCATAATTTAATCACAGTAAGAATTATGTTGCAATCAATTGAAGGAGTTTACAAAAACGGTAAGGTAGAACTTACAGAATTACCACTCGATATTTCAGAAAGTATTGTGATTGTCACTTTTTTAGAGTCGAAAAAACCTCAACAACCACAACAAATAATGCAGTTTGGTATGTTCTCTGGAAATCAACAATCAACAGAAGCAGATTTTCAGATCGCTGAATGTTGTGCAGTTATTAACTTATGACCAAAATATAACTGTGCCTGCTTTGCTTGCTATTAGCTTGCTACGCAACGCTACCGTGTAACACTTTGTGGTACGCTAATGATTTTCTTCCTGGTTGTAAAATAATAAAAGCAAAAAGCAATTCTTTGTATACTAAAACTAGAGTCAAAAAATTATATTTATAAATTTTATGTCTAGCTATCAAGAAGTATTACAACAAGCTCAAACTTTAACTCCTGAAGAACAAATACGCTTAATTGAAGATTTATCCAGCTTAATTCGTCAACAGGTGACAATGATATCTAAGCCAAAGGGGAGCATTTTAGAATTGCGTGGGTTGGGTAAAGAAATTTGGAATGCTGTTGATGCTCAAGAATATGTTAATCAGGAACGCAATTTATGGAATGGTTAGCCCAATTACAGTGACAAATTGTGGGCTTGGATACTGCACCACTGATTTATTTTATTGAAGAAAATCCTAATTATTTGAAGGTTACAGATGCTTTCTTTGAAGCAATTTTTCGTGATGAATTTAGTATTGTAACTTCAGTTTTGACAATTACAGAAGTTTTAGTTCACCCATTGCGACAAGGAAACACAATATTAGCTCAACAATATCGTGAGATTTTATTCAACTCCCAGGGATTGACAACTATCGAAGTTTTGCCAGATATTGCTGAAAATGCTTCACAATTAAGAGCAAGTCACAACTTAAGAACTCCAGATGCTATTCAAATTGCTACTGCTATTCATGGAGGTGCATCATTTTTATTTACGAATGATGCACGTTTACCATCGTTACCAGGATTATCAGTGTTAGTGTTAGAGCAATTGATGGTGTAGCGATCGCTGATTCTATGATGACACTGTAGGCGAGCGCCTGTTTTTCAAGATGAGCGATCGCACTCTGCAAATTCCCAACAGCGATTGCCTGTATTCAACTTAGTAAAATATACTTTATTTTCAGTATTCAATTCTCTAGCTTGCGAATGCGAATTGCTGTTGGTGAAATAACAGTAAAAGCTCCCAGTAATTCAGAGTTGTGTTGATTAATAGCATTAACAGTAATCTCAGCTTTGCTGATTGTAGATAAGCCTGCTAATCGAATTAATACAACACCTGATGCGATACGACGTAAGCGGAAAACTAACTCACCAAAATCTTTGTCAGATGTTAGTAATATCGCTTCTTCTTGATTAGCTAAATGCAGCACCACATCATCTGAAATTCCTCGCTCCATTTCAGCAACGTACCACACTAAATGGCTATCTTGGCGCAAACGCTCAACAATCTGCCAATCTAAATTTTCGTCTGCTAGAAATTTCAAGAAGCGTTCTCAACAATGGGATAAATGACATCATATCGTAAAGCCTCAGCCGCAAATGCCAAAGCTGCTTGAATTGCTTCGCGTGTAAGTCGCGGATGTGATTCTAAAATTTGTTCTGTGGTTTCACCAGCAGCTAACTTTTCTAGAATTAACTCAACGGTAATGCGCGTACCTGCAATTACAGGTTTTCCCATCATCACTTTTGGATCGGATACAACCATTTGTTTAAGCTGCTTTTGCATTGTCTTGGCTCATTGCTTATTTCCTATATCATGCCATTAGCGTCGAGCGATCGCACCTCCCCACATTCCCAAACTGCGATCGCCTTTTTTCCAAGATGAGCGCATTCTACACAATATTAATACGATCGGACTATCTATTTATGAATTTGGTTCATTATCTTTAATAATTCCTGCTGTTTTAAGACAATCAACAATTATTGTAAATATTTTACAAGCAGGTAAAACTAATTCTAAATCCTCTGGATATAACTGCTGAAATAATTCAATTGACTCTCTAATAATATTGTAAAAAATAATAAGATGTATTTCATAAAGATTCTTAGCGATATTTCCGTTAAAAATAGGTGTGATCGAGGCTGCACTGAAAGTATCTCTATTAACTGAATGTAAAACAGATAGAATATCTGGTTGAGATATATGACCTATTTGATTCATGTCACCATAATGTAGCTTAAATGTAGGAGGCGCATATTTAACATTTGGAGTCTGACCATCTTTATCAACTCCTTTCTTAATCTCATTAATACGAGTAATTATTTCAATTTCTTGCTTTATAGCCACAGATGCTTTAACATATTGTCCTTCTGAAATAATTTTTTCAGTATATAATTCCCCTTGGTAAAATATACTTATAAGTTGTAATATTTTTCCTAATTGTTCATTTGTATTTCCAGGAATACCTGCTTTATAAACTAGCAAATCTGTCATTGCTGTAATCATTAATAAACGAGTTTCTATTAGAATTTTTCCATATTGCTGCTCTGATTTTAATCTAATTGATTTAGATATTGTTATCCAATCATTGGTAATTTGTTGACCAAAAGATATAGCATTTTGCTTCAAAGAGTTAGTATCTTCAAGATTTTTTATGATTTTATTAATTTTTTTCAATCTCTTGTGATGAGCCACTTTTTTACTAAAGCCTTTGAACGCCATAAATAATATCTCTAATAGGTTTTTATATTATAATTAAAATATTTAAAGGGATACGGCAAGCAGTATCCCCAAAACTTTATGCTGTTTATACAAATTGAAAGTTTTTACTCAATCCCTTCAATGCGGTCTTCAACTTCTTGGTACAACTCGCGGAGGCAGTCTAAATTCTCCTCGATAGTTTCCCAATAATCGCGACCATTCACTTCCAAAAATGTGGAAACCATCTTGCGGAAAGAATGGGGGTTGAGGTTCATCAAGCGTTTCTGCATTTAGTCATTTTCTTCTAAACCAATGTCATAACTTGCTCATATTCTTCTTTATGACTTTGCAACGCATCCCAAATATCAACTTTTTGCTGAAGATTGAGCCAAAGTCTTGGCCCGTTACCTAATGCTTTACCAAGACGAATTGCTATATCTACTGTAATTGCTCTTTGACCATTAATAATTTCATTAACTATTTGATTAGATACTCCTAAAATTTCTGCAAATTTCGTGCTATCGATATCTAAATCATCTAGAATATCTGCAATTACTTCACCAGGATGTATTGGTCTGACTAATCTATCATCAGTCATATCTTGCCAATTATCCATAACTAAAAAATAAATTACCAAATCATTCCCAAATTCAAAACGAAACCATTTAACACATCTGCCCCTGACACTGTAGCAGGAGATTCCAAAACCTCAACTTCTTTTCCTTCTCGATAAATCTCCACTTGTCGAGATTTACGATTAATTAAAAATCCTAAAATTACACCGTTATCTATATATTCTCTCATCTTTTCCTGAGCAACTTTCAAACTATCACTTGGCGAAAGTAATTCAATTACAAAATCAGGACAAATCGGGGGAAACTTTTCTTTTTGTTCTTCAGTTAACGCATCCCATCTTTCTAATTTTATCCAAGCAGCATCAGGAGAACGGTCTGCACCATTAGGCAATTTAAAACAAGTCGAAGAATCAAAAACTATACCCTGTTTATGTTGATCATTCCAAATCCAAAGTTGAGCAGTTATACCCGCATTACGATTTCCGGTTTTTCCCCCTGTAGGTGGCATAATAATTAATTCTCCCGTAGCAGTGCGTTCAAATTTCAAGTCACGGTTTACTTGACATAGATTAAAAAACTGCTCATCTGTCAGTTCCAATACTGATTGAAGGTTGACGGTTAAGGCATTCATAGTGATATTCCAGACTGAAAGATTAAGGCAGGCTTTACGCCTGCCCATATAATCCTATTCTATCCCCTCAATTCGGTCTTCAACTTCTTGGTACAACTCGCGGAGGCGGTCTAAATTCTCCTCGCTAGTTTCCCAATAACCGCGACCATTCACTTCCAACAAAGTTGAGACAATCTTGCGGAAAGAATGGGGGTTGAGGTTTAGCAACCGTTTCTGCATTTCTTCATCTTTGATGAAGGTTTCGTTTGTATCCTCGTAAATCCAGTTATCGACTGCGCCGGCTGTTGCACTCCAACCTGTGGTATTTACCAACCGCTTGGAAAGTTCCCGTACACCTTCGTAACCGTGAGACAGCATACCCTCATACCACTTGGGATTTAACAATTTGGTACGGGCATCTAAGCGCACGGTTTCGGATAATGTGCGGACTTGGGCGTTGGCTGTGGTGGTGTCTGCAATGTAGGATGCTGGTTTTTTACCATCACCACGCAGACTTGCTACTAGCTTGGTGGGGTCTGAGTCGAAGTAGTGGGAAACGTCCGTCAAACTAATCTCAGAGGAATCCAGGTTTTGGAAAGTTGCATCAGCAGTTTTTAAGGTGCTTTCAAACAACTGTCGGGATTCGTCCATCATTCCGGGGTTATCGGAATTGAAGGAGAAGGATTTGCGGTTGAGGTACATTTCCTGTAACTCGGCTTCGCTGTCCCATGTGCTGTTCTCTACCGCCAAGTTGATATTTGACGAGTAAGAACCGGAAGCGTTGGAGAAAACACGGGTTGCTGCTTGTCTGAGGTTAATTCCCATTTCCTCTGCTTGCTTCAAAGCGTGTTTGCGGACAAAGTTCATTTCTAAGGGTTCATCGGCTTCAGCAGCCATCTTCACCCCTTGGTCTAGCAGGTTCATTTGGTTGATGAACAAGTCGCGGAATACACCAGAACAATTAATGACTACATCAATTCTGGGTCGTCCCAACTCTTCTAGGGGTATTAACTCCAACTTGTTCACCCGTCCCAAAGCATCGGGAACTGGACGCACACCAATCATCCACATGATTTGTGCTAGGGATTCGCCGTAGGTTTTGATGTTATCTGTTCCCCAGAGAACGCAGGCGATGGTTTCTGGCCATTTACCCTCGTTTTCGGCTTTGTTCCGTGCCAATAGCCTATCGACAACGATTTTAGCTGATTGGACTGCGGCGGCTGTGGGGATTGATTGGGGGTCTAGGGCGTGGATGTTCTTACCTGTGGGCAATACATCCGGGTTGCGGATGGGGTCGCCACCAGGACCAGGTAGAATGTATTCGCCTTCTAAGCCTTGGAGTAATGCGCCGAGTTCGTTGTCTGCACAAACTTGTTGCAAGCAGAATTCTAAATACTCGAACAGGGGTTTCAAGGCTGAGGTGTCAACTTTGGGATAACCTGCTTGATGCAGGGATTCTACCCAAGGTTCTTTTTTGCCCATGTTGAAGAAATTCAACTTGGAAATTAAGGAAACCCTTCCTTCTGCGTCGATTTGTTCTTCTACCAAGGCGCGAACGGCGGCGCGGGTAGCTAGGGTGATGTCTTGTAGTAGTTGGACATCTTCTAATATGCCCCGATCGCTATTTCGGTAAATTTCGTCAATATCTCGCCCAATACTGCTGGCGATAATGCGGGGTAAGCTGAGGATTTCTTCTTCCTGACGGTCTAAGCTGGCAATGTTTACCAGAGTGGCGATCGCTTCTTCTGCACTTGGGGGTTTACCAATGACGTGCAAACCACAAGGTAACAACCGAGATTCGATTTCCATTAACTTACGGTAGACGCTGCCGACAATATTATCCCGTTCTTCGGGGGTCATATCTTTGGCATCAGTTTCTGGCAAGTTAATATCTTTATCCAGGTTGACGATGCGGCATTTATCCATAATCGTGTTGACGATGGGGATACCGCGACCACTATCTTTTAAGGTTTGGTAAGAAGCAATTAACTCGCTGAGTTCCTTCAATCCTTTATACAAACCAGCGTTTTCCGCAGGTGGTGTGAGGTAAGAAATTGTTTCCGCGTAACTGCGACGTTTCGCAATTGTGGCTTCGCTGGGGTTATTGGCTGCGTAATAATACAGATTGGGGATTGTGCCAATTAGGTTATCGGGGTAACATTCACCCGACATCCCCATTTGCTTACCTGGCATGAATTCCAAAGAACCGTGTGTACCGAAGTGCAGGACAGCATCAGCACGCCAAACTTGCTCTAGGTAAGTGTAGTAAGCCGCAAAACCGTGGTGAGGACTGGCGGAACGGGAGAACAACAGCCGCATGGGGTCGCCTTCGTAACCAAAGGTAGGCTGTACACCAATGAAGACGTTACCGAATTGCTTACCGTAAATTAACAAGTTCTGCCCGTCGCTGTTAAGGTGTCCTGGTGGTGGCCCCCAGTTTTCTTCTAGGCGTTGGGAATAAGGTGTAAGTGCCTCGTATTCTGGCACTGACATTTTGTAAGCAACGTTAAGTTCAGGACTAGCGTACTGTGCTTGCGCGTCGTGGATGACTTGTTCCATCAACTCTTGGGCGTTTTCTGGCAAGTCTTGCACGTCGTAGCCGTTGTTTTTGAGTCCCTGCATCACCTCGAAAATCGAGCCAAATACATCGAGGTAAGCTGCTGTACCGACGTTCCCTTTATCCGGTGGGAAGCTGAAAACAGTAATGGCAACTTTTTTATTTAGCTTGGGTTTGCGGCGGAGGTTAGCCCACTTTAAAGCACGTTGGGCGACGGCGGCAACGCGGTCTTGCAGGGCGATCGCTTTCCCGGTTGTGCCATCTCTACCGGATAATATAATCGGCTCGATCGCGCCATCTAATTCGGGTATGGCAATTTGTAGAGCTACTTGTATCGGATGTAACCCTAAATCGCTATCTAACCACTCTTCAGTGGTTTGGAAAACCAAAGGCAACGCCACCATATAAGGACGGTTGAGGCGTTTGAGTGATTCAATCGCCTTGGGATGGTCTTGTCTAGCTGGGCCACCCACCAACGCAAAACCAGTTAGAGATATGACTGCATCTACTAACGGTGCTTTGGTAGTGGGTTCGTAGAAATAAGCATCTACAGGCTTGGAGAAGTCTAAACCACCAGCAAATACAGGTAATACCTTTGCACCCAGCGATTCCAACTCCTGCACCATTGCCACATAGTGGGCATCATCGCCCGTTACTAGGTGTGTGCGTTGCAATACCAAACCCACACAGGGAGCTAAAGGATCTTTCAAATCGCTGGAAATATCCTTACGGACTGTGTACCAATTGAGGTACTCTCTCACATCCTCAAACATTGTCGGGGCTAAAGGATGCCAAATCCCCAAATCGGGATAGACTACTGGTGCTTGATATTCGCCAGATGCGGAGTTTTGTTTATCTACAGATTTAAATACGTATTTATCCGTTAGCATCAGCAAGAAGTTTTCCAGGTTTTCTGGCGAACCTCCTAGCCAATACTGAAAGCTCAACATAAAATTGCGAGCATCTTGTGCTTTGTCCATTGGTAAAAACTTCAGCACTTGAGGCAGCGTTCGCAACAACTTCAGCATCCCATCTTGGAAGCCAGCACCTGATTTTTCCTTGCGTTTCCGCATGAATTGAGCGATCGCACTCTTGGACTGACCCAACTGTGCCAAGGAAAATGTACCCATTTTGTTTAGGCGCATCACCTCTGGCATCGAGGGAAAGACAACGGCTACATCCAAGCGATCGCGGTGTGGTTCTACTGCTGCTACTACTTTCTGTGCTAAGTCTTCGATAAAAATCAATGAAGCTATAAAGATATTGGCACTCTCGACTTCCCGTTTGAACTCTTCATAGTTCTCAGGATCTCTGAGTTCCTCAATCAAATAACCACTGATTTCAATCGCCAGGTTGGTATTGTTCGAGTTAATCGTGCGAACCGCTTGCGACAATGCACTCTGATACTGGGACTCAAGCACGACATAGACCACCTTAATTAACTTACGTCCGCCTAGGTTATCAGGCGCAATGTGTCTAATGGTGGACTTGACGTGGGTGAACATGCTTCCTCTGCTCCTTTGATGCGTGTTCTCTAATGGAATTGCTTTGCGACTTGTGCCGCCAAAGTTTCAAGATTTTTTCGGCAATATCAGTTTTTTATCAGAAAAACCTTACCCAATGGGCATTTTGTCCTCTAACTGACATAAATCGATATAAAAATCGTAAACTTTGTTAACAAACATTAGTAAATGATAAAAGTAAATGCTCACTATATGTAACAAAAACTTAATATTTTTCGATAGAGTATAGCTAATTGGTAATTTCGGGGGTAGGATATAGCCAAACACACAAATATGGAATTTTGTCAATTATTAACTGGAAAATTTAGGCGAAGAGAATGAAGAGGTAAGGATTCGCTTAGTATTTCCCCATGTTTTCATAGTAGTACGAAATAAAGGGCGATCGCCTGACTAAAGAATTAACATAAAATCAGATGTACCCAAGGGAGAAGGTGAGATCACTGCTCAAGTTGCAGATACCACCTCAGAATTAATTATCAAGTTGCAAAATCTAGCACCAGAACAGCAACAGCAAGTCTTAGATTTTGTGGAATTTTTAATGCAAAAATATGCTCAACCTGAAAAAACCCAAGAACCTCCTCAGCAAAGGGTAATGGGATTAAATGAAGGTGAAATTTGGATGAGTGATGATTTTAATGATCCTTTACCTGATGAATTTTGGATAGGTGAAGGTGCAGTATGAAATTATTGTTAGACACTCACGTACTTATTTGGTCGGGAGGAGAGCCAAAAAACTATCAGAGAATGTTATAAAGACTAGGTTTCATTGGTTGTATTTCTGGAAAAAACTGTCCATTTTCAACTATTTTTTAGTTGAAGTCGCGTTTGACTTTCGCCAGCGAGAAGTCCCTATAAGACATGAGTAATTAAATATTTTGTTTTAAAATCACTGAATCGCAATATTTTCTATTTGAGCTTGTAATTTTTGAATCTGTTCGACAGTTAAATCAGTAAATTCAACAATTAATGCACTCCTAAAACCTTTACTTAACATATTTCTGGCAATTTCCTGAGCTTTTTGTTCTAATCCTTGTTCAACACCTTCTTGAAACCATTCTTGCCAAATCTCTTGATCAATAACCGATTCACGCATAAAGTTATTGGGGTTGAGTGTCTTCTGTTTGAGCCTGTAATTTTTGCACCTGTTCAATAGTTAAACCAGTGACATCGACAATTATTTCCAGACTAATACCTTTATTAATCATTTTGATGGCAATTTCTTGAGTGTTTTGTTGAATCCCTTCTTGCAAAATATCTTGATAAATTACAGATTCGCGCATAATATCACTCCGCAAAATTCTTTTAATCACGTCCTTATTTAATACTAGCCCAGATAACACTGCTGTTGATGCCGCAAGATTACTGCGGATGCGGGTGTCCTGGATTGCTTCAATAACTTGAGCCACTTCTTCTAAGGTTCGCGTTTGATCATCGGTTTGGCTTAAAGTTGCAAACGGTAGCAACCCTGGGTAATTGAAAAATATTTCCGTTGGCTGTTCCCAAAGTCGAATTACGTCAAATCTGTGCCAGCTATTTTCTAAAATAAATTCCGTTTGATAAACTAGCTCAGAATCGCTTGGTTGTAAATAGATTACCACCTGACGCATTTTTTTCTGGGGAAATTTGCGATACCCCCGTAAGCGATAATCACTCATCCGAAAGGGAATATCGGCTTTTGGTCTGGTTTGAAATTCGAGATGGAGGACAATTTCTTCTGACTGCAACAAAATTAGCGCATCTGCACGTATGGGTTCGAGTGATAATTCAGAAGGACTTAGTTGAGTTAGTGTAATTGGTTCATTGAGCAGCCAAGTTGCAAAGTCACCGGAAAATGATTCGGCAAGAAATTTACAGACGTTATCAAACATAGCGTGTGATTATATTAAGTATCGTCATGCCTCAGTAATTACTTATATAAATGTTTACTATTGAATCATGAATCTAGTAGATATTCTCATTCTTTCCAATGGCCCAGGGGAAGTAACGACCTGGGTACGTCCAGTAGTCAAAGCATTGCGAGAACAGCTAGGGAAAGACCGTGAGGAGGTGCGTATTTCCGTAGTTTTGTCACCATGTCCAAATGCTAGTGGTAAAGAAGCCGCGATCGCACTTTCTTATCCAGAAGTAGACCGAGTGCAAGCCGCAGAGCATTTTTGGCAGTTTTTGCTGTGGGGTAAAACCTTTGAAAAATGGGACTGGCGCGATCGCGGTGTAATTGTCTTCCTAGGTGGCGATCAAATTTTCCCTGTAATCATCGGCAAAAAACTCGGATATCGCACAGTAGTTTACGCCGAATGGGAAGCCAGATGGCATAACTTAATTGACCGCTTCGGAGTCATGAACCCAGAATTAACAGCCAAGGCCTCCCCCAAATATGCCCACAAATTTACAGTCGTGGGCGACCTAATGCTAGAAGCCCAAAAACAACTCAAAACTCCTAACTCAGAACTCAGCACTCAAAACTCAGCACTCATAGGTATTTTACCTGGGTCAAAAGCTGCAAAATTAACCCAAGGAGTACCTTTATTTTTAGCGATCGCTGAATATATTCACAGCAAAGCACCGCAAACAAAATTTGTCATTCCCGTCGCCCCAACTTTGGATTTACCAACTCTAGCCAGTTTTGCTGATTCCCAAACAAACCCTTTTGTAGAAACTTTTAACTTCTCTGGTGCTTCCTTAGTTGTCCCAGAACAAAGTCATCAAAAACCGATATTGAAAACAGGTAAGGGATTAAATGTAGAGCTACACCAAGAAAATCCTGCTTATGATTTATTATCCCATTGTTGTATCTGCCTAACTACCGTCGGCGCAAATACAGCCGAGTTAGGTGCTTTAGGTGTCCCAATGGTTGTTTTATTACCCACACAACAACTTGATGCTATGCGTTCTTGGGATGGTTTACCAGGATTGTTAGCTAATTTACCAGGGTTGGGTTCTACCTTTGCAAAAATCATTAATTGGTTATTTCTCAGACGCAAAGGTTTATTAGCTTGGCCAAATATCTGGGCGCAAGAAGAAATAGTCCCAGAACTTGTAGGTAAACTCCAGCCTCAAGAAGTTGGAGAAATGATTTTAGACTTTTTGGTTCATCCAGAGAAATTGGCAGATATCCGAACCAAGCTAAGAAGCGTCAGAGGAGAAAGCGGTGCAGCAGATAGGATAGCACAGATTGTGAGCGAGGAAATTCGCCAGTTAGTGAATGGAAATTAGACTAATTCGCAATGACTTTTTGTGACAGGGATTTGAATTAGGCATCAAAACTTGCTGTAGAGGTTGTTTACTTAAACCCCTACACTTTGTTAATGAATAATTACCATTATTGATTAATCAGACTGTCCATCTCTACGCCCTAATTCATAAATCCCACAACCCATACAAGCAAGTATACCTGTACTAATAGCCCAGCTACGTCCTAAGCTTATTTCCACTCCCCAGTTACATAAAGCACCAATTACCAAAAATGGCACAATACTAAAGAGTGAAGCGTAAAAGGCATTTTGGGCTTCTCTGGCTTTGCGAGTTTTTTCAAATTCTGTTTGGCTAGTATAAAGCGATCGCTCGGCAAAATTAAACCAACGGTTGAGTTGTTCCATTACCCATTCACTCAACGGGGAAAAAGCTAGGTATAACGCCAAAGACCACAAACTTGCTCCAGCGATCGCAACTGCATTTATTTCAAAACGGAAAGGTAATATCTCAGTCAGCATGGCTTTGGTGCGTCCTGCAAATGGTTCGATTGATGCTTGATCTCATGGACAATCAACTTATTCAGCAATTTTAAGCATAAAAGTTAACAATATTTTGCACGCTTGACAACTATCCCCTGGATAATCTGCCTTTTGATTGATTTGAACAGTTTCAAATTACATATGTTAACTAGTAAATATACATAAAATATAAGTGTTTAAAATTCTACTCAGTTTATAACTAGCAATATTTATTACAAATTTATTCTTCAAGATAAAAATTTACCTTTTTATAATTAATTAACTGATCCGAAACAACAATATGTAAAAGCTTATTCATCCACTATTTCAGTATTTCAGGTGCTATGTTTATTTTGGTCATAGCCCAATACTTAAGTATATACATAAATACTGTACTTAATATTCAATAAATTATAGCTACAAGCAGCTATTAAATAGCAAAAAAGCGGTTATTAAAATAAAATTTATAAATAGTTTGACACTAAAAAGTCTTATAGATTAAGCTATTTGACTGTATAAGTAAAAACTCGTAAGTATATACCCAGATATCAAATCTAATAATTCATGTAAAGTGCTTTTTCTCCATGAAGAATGTAAAGTTTTGGTTGAGATTTACCAAGGTATTTACAAAAAAATTAAATAAATTCTCTTTTGTTAAATTTAGGTGGCTGAAGGAATAAAAATAATGAATAAGCGGCGATTAGAAGTTTTTATTGGCAAAGCTACACTATTAGTTTTAAGTATAAGTATTGTTGGCTACATCACTCTATTACCCAGATTCGAGATTGTGAGAGCTAGGGAAATAAAATCAAATACAGTAGCCAGAGGTAATGCTTGGTCAGCAGCATCTTTTCCTGTAGAGAATTTTCAAGCCTACACCTCTGCGTTTGGCTACCGTCGTTCTGCTACAGGTGGTGATAATTGGGAATTTCACAATGGTTTAGATATTGCTACACCACAAGGTAGTTATATTCGCAATTGGTGGGGTGGTACAGTCATTAAAGTGAGCGATCGCGGTGCTTGTGGTACTCACATAGTGATTAAATCTGGACAATGGGAACACACCTATTGCCATATGGAAGGTAATGTAGAAACCTCTAACAGTCGGCGTTTTATGATTGATCGTGCAGGTGGAATCCAAATTTGGGAAGGACAAACAATTCCCACAGGAGCGAGAATTGGCAGAGTTGGGATGACTGGACGCACCACCGGCCCTCACCTGCACTGGGTCATGAAGTACGCTAATAACTATGTAGATCCAGCAATGGTGTTAAGAGAAATGTTTTCCCAGCAGCAAATTGCTAGAGGTAATTCGCAGTTAAATACTCACCAATCACAAGTGATCATCCAAGAGCCAAAAAATTAGAACCAGAAAATGTACTAAGGTAGAGTGCGAAATCGTTAACTACAAAGATGTCTTCAGAAAATCTGAGTGGAAAAGTTTTTGAGTGGCGGCGATATCGTGATAATCGCCGCAGCCTACGCCAAATGGGTTTTCACCTCTGTTACCTAAAAAGCCACCAAGACTGACAATCATCCGTACTGCTTGGCGTTTCGCGTAGCACACTCTTAGGCAAAGTCTAATCTGAGGTACTCCCCAGTGAGTCCAGAATCCAACACTGTACTTGGTAATCCAAGTCAATGTGGGTAGTTCACATGAGTTCTACTTCATTTTCGCGTAGGTGGACTTTAAATTTTTTACTAATTTGGACTAACAATGGCAAGTTAGCACTAACTGGTCTACCTTGCCATTGGGTAACAATATCCACAATCTCGCCTTCTATGCCTTTGATATCAAAAGCTTCACCGCGATGTTCAGGATGATGGTACACTACCACTGAATCTTTAACACGAATGCGATCGCCTACTTTCATATCAACCTTTACACCTTGCTTTTGCTGTTCCACAAGTGTCTCCACGGCCAACCCTCACTGAACTAACTGGCTTTTTAGAAATAGACTGTTGATAACAGTGACTTCCAATAGTACACGTCTTTACAGATTCTCTATTTTATCAAAGCCTGCCTATGCAGGCTTTGAGTACAATTTAGTCACTAACATCAGAAGTTCTGATGATACCTATAATGTATTAACAGGTTTATGGGGAAATGCCCTATATTTCCTTGTACCTAATCGCAATTAAGCATTAACTGCATAAACACTTTCGCGTCTACCCATAAATACGGCACTTGTCGCTAAGGAGCAGTTTTGTGCCAAGGAAACTGACAACGCTTTTCTTCCTCTCTGAGAAGCACTTTTTCAAGGATAGATAGGCAAATTTGCCAGGAAAAACCCGCTTTGTTATTGATTTGCGCTTTAACGGCAAATTCAATTCTACAACAATATCGGTATTCTATCTTAATAGAGCAAGAGTAGTGAAGGCTTTGGAAACTGAAGTCAGATGTAGGAGAGGATGGGCTTGCACATCAACGAATTATTGCCCGTAGCGAAACCATCAAAGCAAAACTGGCATACAACAAAGTTCTATAGAGATGATTCACAGTCTCAGAGAAGGTTAGGGAAGACGTGACTAGAGTTTTGTGTCTAGAGATATCAGTGTTTGGATTCCTTACCTTGTCCCAGAGGTTTATATCATCCTCTGCGAAGTTGGTGGGAAGCGGCGTTAAAATGATGTCTTAGATTAAAACCAACTTTACATAACTTTAAATCCCGACAGCTTTATCGAACAGCAGCATTTCTAGACTTCTGTCGCCGTATACACCTTCAATTTGCTGCTGACAGCATTCTATGGCAAAAGGTACAGCGTACACCTCGGTTAATATCAAGCTATTCAATAGCCTAGCAGTAGCCAATACAGTTGTCTACAACATAGCCCGTAATTCCTCAAGTAGCTGTAGAGCATAGTCGAAGGTTCTCGGAGTTTTACCTGTCTTGCTAGCCTTTGCAGCCTCCTCAGCTTGTACCTGCCACGTTTCTACTAGCACCACCAATTGTTCAAGGTTGCTAACTGCTGCCAACTCATTGAAGCCTACTGGTACACGCACCACCTTGGTCTTAGCCGTGTTGCTATACTTCCGTACACTCTCATTACTACTTCCTTTCTTCCGTCCTGCTCCTTCACGATATCCACCTCTAGCCATATATCCTTACACTCCCTATATTACAGATAGTGTGTAACACTCTATCATAGTATACAGCTATCCGCTACAATGGGATGTTAGCAGTAGTGATAGGCTAACAGAGCGTAAGAAAACTACCCCCTATAGCCAATGCTGGGCAAGGCTCTTGCTCGGTCGCACCTCCCAGGACGCTTACTGTGACTGGCTTCTAGCACAACACCAGCTTTCGTTTCTTACTTCTTGCTTACTTCGGTCAAAGTGTGATGTTAGTATCATGTTAGAGAAGTGATAAGACCGCGATGGGCTTACGTGTTAGAATGTGTATTTAGTTTCTTAAGTGTTACGGATGAAACTGTTTACACATTAACACTCTCTGTATCCCGAAGCGGGACAATAGTTTTTAGCAAGGTTAACTAAAGTGAAGGCAGACTGCCATATAAAAGAAGGCATTGTGCCATATTTTGGGGTATAATACAATACAAGTTTATACCTACTAAGATACTACATAATACAACTAACATACTACAGTCGCATCTAGTATACTGCTAACTCATACTCACTCCGAGTTAGAGGATGGAGGTTGTATTTACGATGGTCAATATAGCCGTGTTAGTAAGTCTTTCTGAGTTTGCGTGCTAGTAGGTTTGCACCTTATAACCTAGTCAGGGTATAGCTTTCAGTCGTTTAACACGTCCAATGGTTCGCACCTTTATATGATGTAGTAGGTCTACACTACACCAGTATTACAATTGTGAGTATTCCCATAATACCCGTTGCTGTTATCCCAGTAACGGCTGAAAGTGTTGATAGGTAAGACTTACTATCGTCATTCCGATAGTTTTGAGCATAACGTGGGCTGATACTAGCAACCTTGCTGTTGATGTATTCCAGGTTATCGGCTATCTCTTTGGGGCTGACTGTTGGTAGTGGTGGCGTTGGGGCTGCTGGCTCGACTGCTGCTAATTCTACCTTGCCAGTGGTCAGCAACTCCTCTACCCATGTATCTACTTGAATAGCAAACTCATCACTACACCACTGTGCAAAACGAAGCGCAACCTTACGGTGTCCCCATGTACCTCTATTACTGTTATCTCCGTATACTATTGTATTGATAAGAACGTCTGCTGGTATCCCAGTACACGTACTCAGTGCTACTAAGTAAGACTTTGTAGACTCTAGTTGACTCCAGTTGTTAAGTCTTTTACCGCAAGCCTGAGCCATATCAGTAAGGCTCATGTATCCATCCTCACGTTGACGAACAACTCGACCATTCCAACCGCGAATAATACTGGAAGAGTTGCTATCGTTCATTACTTGTTCTGTGGCTGTTGTGTGTACTGATACTGCTGCATAGTTTCTTAAACCCCCATACCCTACGAACTTAGCCAGTAGTGTCGGGTTATACTTGGCAACTAGAGTTATCAGTTGCTTTTCATCGAGTAACGCAACACCCTGTAACCCTCCTGGTGTATAGACTTCAGCCGTTTTTAATGGAGGTAACGCAACACCTACATATCTAGATATAGTTGAAGCAGAAACACCGCAAATTCTAGCAGCACCCCTAATACTAGCGAAGCATTCGCCAGTCTCGTTGTTAATGTGTAATTCAATACCGTCATTGTAATATGGTGTTAAATTCATGGTATGTGGATGTAGTGTATTATGTGGGTTAAAGTGTCATGTTACAATACGCCGATGCTAGACCTTCACATCAGTTATTACATTGACCGTCTCATGTATTATGCTTCAACACTCGACCCCGATGGTGTTGAACACCTAGCAGTTATCTATGCTCTACAACACGCTACAGAGTCACTACGTTACTACCAGCATACAGACCATTACAAAGAAAACAGTGAGTATGAACGCATCAGACAACTAGATAAAACTAATACGTAGCTGTTAATGTACACAAGGTTATCTGTCTAACACATCATATGTAAACATTACTTAGGTGCATCTCGATAACTCTGGGGCTGTTCCTTTACCCCACTATAGAATTTCAGCACGCGAACCCCTTGCAAATGGCGGATATTTTCAACCCAGTACCCCCTACTTTTCAAAAACAGGGGTACACTGGGGAGATGTATAGTTGAGAATGGAGTCAATAAGAAGCCCTCCAGCCGTATAACTGAAGGGTGAGTAATGATACGTTATCCAAGTTGGTGACACTTAGTAGGTTAGGTTGGTGTCCACATACTCCTGTTTTTTATATATAAAGACAGCTTGATGTGGACACGGGTATCTCCCTTAGAAGTGTTCAGGTAGAACAACAGGTTGGGTCAACGCCGCAACTCGTTCACGCTGCTCACCGTTCTGGCTAATGGTGTACAACCTCTCATTCCTCCGTGGTAGATAGACGTGGGCGTGTGTTATAACATACTTTGTCATACCTGTCCATACACCTGTCCATACACCTGTCCAGGCTGGATGCCTTGCTATACAAGCATTGTGGGCTAAGAGGACACGTGTCAGGTGTCTTTTTGTTTTACCAGCATCACGGCATATGCTATATATCTATTTTTATCTGAACCTATAAATAGACCTGTCTACTCCTGTCCACTTGGCTAGGATGCTTACCCTGTCTGTGTTCTAGGGTGGACAGGTGTCTGGACACGTCTGTGGACAGGTGTCTATAATTGTAGTAATTAACACACGCTATACCTGTCCTCTACAGTAGAAGGTCTGTATAGAACAAAACTCGTACATCCGCATAAAAAAAACAACAGGTATAACCCATTGCGTTATCATAGTAAGTCTACCTGGACAGGTGTAACTCAATACAGCATATTATCAGTATGCCGTCCCTCTGAGTTTTGGGCAGTCACATCAGCTATCGAGTCATGATACCAGAGCGTCATCTTCACACCTTTAGCAGTGGTGCGCTTGCGGTAGAAGCCATGCTTCTTTAACACTCCCGATACTTTATCTTTAACTCGTTCATGTTCAACACGTTCGCCGTAGATAGCAGTGGTCACGGCAGTCAACTGGAAGCCTTTTGTTGACCAACCATTCTGCCAATGTTCGCCACCATCCGCACAATAGAAGTTTCCTAGCCACATCAGAAAACGAGACTCGATAGTGTCTTCCTCTGTAAACTGTTCGTTGTGTTCGTTCTGTACAACTTCCTCGTGAGACTTTAACCACCACTGTTCGCCATTCTTGAATGCGTCCACAGCTTCACGCCATACAGCATCTCTGTTGGCTGCTACCCAGGTTAAGTCTATGGGCTGAGTAATGTGACATACCCAGTAGCGTCTGTTGCCTGTCGTGTCTTTGAGGATGTTCTCTTGGTTAGTTGTACCTACCAGCTTCGCGACTTGAGGAACAGTCAGCCCCGCTTCTAACGCCAGTGTGATGAAGGTATGGCGGCAGTTGTACGGTGGTCTGTATCGTTGAACCTCGCCACTAGCAACCAACTCTTTTACAATATGTCTCCATCCACAAATGGCGGGTATGGTGTCACTGCTAATAGGCTTCCTCTGGTATTTTGTGAGAAAGACTAGACTGTCTGGGTTATGGTTATTCTCATTATTCTTAATACTGGTTAACAACTCTTTCATTGCAGAGTTGCATGGAAACCGTCGTTGTTTGTGAGTCTTAGTGTCACCCGCTAGTTTGTACCTGGCGTTGTAAGTCTCACAGAACAGAATGCTGCTAGCATCTATGTTTCGCCAACGCAACGCGACAGCTTCGCCCAAGCGGCAACCAGTGGTAAATAGAAACTTGAAGAAGTGGTAATAATGGTTATATATTGGATGTTCTTGATACGCGGTTAGAATAGCGTCCCGTTCGCTACGACTGAAAGGGTCTATGTTATCGCTGTCCCACAGTCGTTTCAGTTGGTTGGACATCCCTTTAAATGGGTTGCTGACTGCTAGACCCGTATCAACTGCCCAATTACAACACGCGTTTAGCTGTTCTAATACACGTTTAGCAGCATCATTAGGGAGTGTCGTTACAAGGTAGTTTCGTATCTCTACCGCATCGTTGATGTTATGTGACGGCAAGCGTTGTATATGGTTAGCAAAGTATCGCCTGTATTTCTGTAGGTATGTAGTAGTTGATACTAAAGGCTTGCGATATTCACAGTAAGTATCCCACAACGAGGGTAGGTCAGTGATAACCCTTCTTCTTTGTTGCGTGACTATAACTGTGGTGGTGGTTGGTTGTGGTTTGTACCGTGAGAGTGTTGGGTCTAACCTACCGTGTCTGATATCTTCTTCTATTTCCCACGCTTTAACCTGTACCCTACATCTATTCTCAGGCGTGTCATCTAGACCGGTGTTAATGTATCGGGCGTTAACATCAGCAACGGTTCTAGGTAGTCTCAGACGTAGCAACCCTTGTTGTGTTACCTCTATCCCAACTCTTCCCTTTTTGTTTCGTTGTCTCATTCGTGGTTAGTTATTGTTGATAGCCATTTAATAGCCAAACTACTAACCGAGAGTGTCAACGCCGCGCCCTACTACAGCCCTACAGCTTTATCGAAACGCAGCATTTCTAGACTTCTGTCGCCATAAACCCCCTCAATTTGCTGCTGACAGCATTCTATGGCAAAATCATTGATTTCTTCTGGCTCAATCCCATACATATCCTGAAATACCTCAGTTTCTACACGACAGAACCGGGGACGCTGGGAGTAGATACGACATTCTCGTGTGATATGGTCAAAATTAATGCACCAGCCACCTTCACCTACCATACTCAAGTAAAGTTCTAATTCTTCAGGTGTCAGATAATCTTCTATTTCGGGACGCTCGGCTGGGTCAAGATTACAGCACGCTCCACATTGTTTTACACATTGCCATGTTGCCATTTTATGTTTTTTCCTATACTTTTATTAAGTAAATTAAATATCACTGGCGATCGCCAGATATGATTAATTGCGGGTATTGCAACTGAGTAATTAAATTTTTCAGCCAATTGGGAGGAATAGAGAAAAATGTTTGACGCTATAGCTAACATTAATTGGGAAGTAATTTTCCAGCTAGTCTCTGTTGCATTAATCATCATTGCTGGGCCAGCTGTAATTTTTGTGTTGGCATTCCGCAACGGCAACCTTTAAGAGTGCAGGGTGCTGAGTGCTGAGTGCTGGGTTTTGGCAAATAGTGAAAATCAAAACTCGGAACTCATAGCTCGGTACTCATAACTGATAAAGCTTGGAGAGCTGCTTGAATAATATGGTCATATGGGGGTAAGGAGAGGTCAATTTCTAGGGCATCTTCACGACTAGTACCTAGTAAACCGATTTTACTCCCTGGCTGCATCATTAACACTTTACCCTCAGAGTTTTTGATTCTTAACTCTGGAGGAGAAATATTTTGATAAATAGCACAAGTATATTGACGTTGCTGGTAATTGAAGCTGGTTCTTAAAGGTTTAGGGGTAGGCGTATAGAATAACCGAAATTGGGGAACTGGTGATTGCTTTGATTCCTCTTGTAATTCTCCTTTGGGGAGTCTGACACCTATCAATTCCATTTCCAGAGTAGTTTTGCCATTAAAATTATTTTCTCGCAATTTGTAAGCAATATCTAATTGCCGTGGTAGAGGGTAATAATCACGCCACCGCCAGGCGATCGCCTTAATTACGTATTCCTGCTGACTAATATTTTGGCTAAAGGTAATTTTTATGTGACCCTTACCGACAATTTTTTGCTCGATAACTTTCACGTTAGATGTCCAAAATACTGGGTCGGGGTTATCAATACCGCAGGGATGGAGAGCATCTAACTGTTGGTAAAGTTCTTGGTTGATTTGATGAAAATTAGCCTCAGCATCGATTTGCAGTAACGGCTTGAGGTGCTGGGGTTCTAGACATTGGTTGGCGAACTCACATAAGCGCGATCGCAATTCTTGTAAGTTGTCTGCTGGGAAAGAAAATCCGCCGGCTGCTTTATGACCGCCGAATTTCCCTAGTAAATCGTGACAATATTCCAAGGCTTCAAACACATTAAACTCAGGAATCCCTCTGGCTGAACCGCGAATTTGTGCGTCGTTTTCGTAAGTACCGATTAACACGGGTACGCCGTAACGTTCTACCAAACGGGAAGCGACAATACCAATTACACCATGATGCCAATCAGGTTGCACAACGACTAAAACCCGGTCTTGTTGTAGAGACGTAATAAATTGAGCCTCTACAAATGCGATCGCTTCTTGTTCAATTTGTTCGCACAATTGTTGACGGGTGGTATTTACTTGTTCACACTGGATTGCTCGCGCCAGTGCTATTCCCATATCATCCGTAGTCAGTAATTCAATCACCGTCTGCGGATCACCAATGCGACCAATGGCGTTAATCCGGGGGCCAAGACGGAAGCCAATGTCTTCTGGTTTAAGGGTTTTAGGATTGGGTATTGGAGAAGACAATTTCTCCCCTGCTCCCCTGCTCCCCTGCTCCCCTGCTCCTTGAGCTTGCACCCCCGCAACCTGAATCAAAGCCTGTACTCCTGGTAATTGAGATTTAGGTAATAGCTTTAAGCCGCGTTTTACCCAACGACGATTGACACCAGTTAAGGGTGCTAAATCTGCGATCGTTCCCAGGGTGAACAGTGCTAGCATCGGCTGAATTAAGCCTTTAGTGTTCCCTAGCTGCTGTGCTAAAGATACCGCCAAAATATAAGCCACACCCACACCAGCCACACCTCGGTATGGTGAAGATTCCGCGATAAGTTTAGGGTTGAGGATGGCGTTAGCTGGGGGTAATTTTTGGGGAATGTCGTGGTGGTCGGTGATAATTACCTTTAGACCCAGTTCTCTAGCTCTAGCAATAGGTTCAAAAGCAGAAATCCCATTATCTACAGTCAGAATTAACTCGACACCTTCATTCTTGAACTCTTCGACAATTCTTTGATTAATCCCATAGCCTTCGTGCATCCGGCTGGGAATGGCGTAATCTACCTGTGCGCCTAAACTGCGGAGACTGCGCCACAGTAAAGCCGTGCTAGTCATCCCATCAGCATCATAATCACCACAGATAGCAATTTTAGTTTGGTTGGCGATCGCATCTTGCAATAATTCCACACTCAACGCCAAATCTGGAAATTCTACTAGCGGTGACGGTAAGTTGAGCGATTCGGGGTTTAAAAAGGCTTGTGCTTGTTCTAGGGTTTCAATCCCGCGATTAATCAGCAACTGGCTGATAATAGGTGATAAATTCGTCGCCAATGCCAACTTTTCCGCTAATTCTGGTTTTTGTAGGTAAATGTGCCAACGTTGATCGGGTAAACGTCTGAGAGGTGGGGATAATTCTGGTGAAGGTCGATTTAGCATTTAGCTATTGGCTGTCAGCTATGAGGTGTCAGCACACAATGAAAGGGATGAAGCCTATAGTAGCTTTACCCCTCTGGTTACTCAAAAAAATCTTACCAAACCTTTACCGAAAAATTAAGATGGGTTCAAAGTGTTCTACCGTAGGAAATGGATCATAAAAATGGTGTAGGAGTTGTTTCCATTCCTGATATTCAGGAGAATTTCTAAATCCGATGGTATGTGCTTCTAAATTTTCCCATTTCACTAGTAATAAATACTTACCTTCTATTTCCAAACATTTATGCAGTTCATGGGAGATATAACCATTCATCGATGAAATGATGTTTGAGGCTTGTGGGAAAGCACCTTCAAAATCTTGCTCCATGCCATGTTTAACATTAAGCATTACTGCTTCTAAAATCATAATGCAGGTTCAAAACACATTTACGCGGCCATCATTCAGTATATAGAGAGAGCGATCGCCTGGATAACGCCAAGTGGGACGAATTTTTACTCGTAATCTGCCAAGATTTAAGTAAAGAAAGCAGCATTTTATGAGATGATAAAGACTGGCAAATTTTCAACCATACCAAGGCAACAACAAGAGAAAATTCGCATTAAATCCCGGTATTTTCCTTAGAGACTGCTTTTATCGGTAATTCATAATCAAACATGGGTGATTACCCATCACCCGTTACCGACCTCAACAGATAATCTAAGTATTAAGATGCACACGCAAAATAAATATTTCTAATCAATTTGTTGAGATTAGAGGTTGTGAGGAATTGTGAATTGAGAGTTAATTACACTCTCAAAATTTACCTTGCCTGTAGATAAGGTCAAATTCCATAATTCTTAACTTTAAATTAGGTCTCATAGTCGATACAAAAACTGGTTTAACGTCGATAAAATCTATAGGCAGGAAGAGCCGAGGAGAACGCAGTGGTCTTATTAAAAGGCTTTGAAATTGAAATGTACACTGGTACACCGCAAGGGGAAATAGTCGGTCTCTCGGATAAAATTGTTGCAGACTTGGACGGGTTTATGCGAGAACCAGATAGTCGCAATGTAGAATACGTAACCAGTCCCTTGCACAATTATGAAAGCCTGTTGTGTGCCTTGCTGCGTCCTCGGCACGAATTGCGAAAATACCTGCAAACATTGGGAGACTATACCCTAATTCCGGGAAGTACCTTATCTTTGGGTGGAAGCGATCGCTTCATGCGTTCCGATCCGGCTAACCCCTATCACGACTACATCGAAAATACCTACAATACCAAGGTAGTCACCGCTAGCGTGCATATCAATATAGGTATAGATGATCCAGAAGTGTTAATGCGAGCTTGTCGGCTGGTTCGCCTGGAAGCACCGCTATATTTAGCCTTAAGTGCTTCATCTCCCTTCATAGATGGTAAAGCCACCGGTTATCACTCCTCCCGTTGGGCTGTTTTTCCCCAAACACCAACCCATGTACCACTGTTTACAAGTCACGCCCATCATATTGAATGGGTAGAACAGCAACTACTTGCAGGGAAAATGCAAAATGTCCGTCACTTGTGGGTATCAGTCAGGCCAAATGGCGATCGCCGTCCTTATGATCTCAATCGCCTGGAATTAAGAATCTGCGACTTAGTGACAGATCCCATCGCCTTACTCTCAATCACAGCCCTTTTAGAAGCACGGTTGTTGCAACTAATAGAAAATCCTGATTTAGATCCTCTAACCCAAAGTATTTTTTCTCCTGAAGAACTAATTACTATCACTACTAATAACGAAATAGCAGCCGCTAGTGGTAGCCTGGATGCTCAACTAACACATTGGCAAGATGGTCGCACGATTATAGCCAGAGATTGGATAACTGAACTTTATACAGAAGTTTGGGCGATCGCCAAAGAACAAGGTTTTAGCTGTTTCCTTTCCCCTTTACAGAAAATCCTCCGCGCCGGGAATGAAGCCCAACATTGGCTACAACTACATAAAGTTGGTTTAGACAGCCAGCAAGTGATCACCCAAGCCATTACCGCAACTTACGAACGCGAAATCGAACTGCAAGACAAATTGTGTTCGTCTCTCGCCGCTTAATCATATATTGATATAGCAATCGTAGATTATTGGTGAGAGCCAAGAACCCTGGGTTTTCCCAGAACCCAGGGTATTCACCAGCTAAAACCATTTTGACACTCAAAGAGACGCGATCATTCGCCGTCTTTAGGAAAAATCTTATGACTAATGACTATTTATGCCTCAAAGGTATCAATTTTTGCTTTTAAAAATTTAATCGATATTACTCGCTTGACATTTATTAACAAAACCTATGATTAGCCTCTGTCTATTGGTAGATTTTTCATAGTAGATATATCTTTTTATACAAATATAAGTTTTACGGACAATGCCCCAGGTAGTTTTAGTGAATCCGCAAATTCCCCCCAATACAGGTAATATCGCCCGTACTTGTGCGGCTACAGGTACAGAGTTACATCTAGTCGGTCCTTTGGGATTTGAAATTAGCGATCGCTACCTCAAACGAGCCGGTTTAGATTACTGGCCTTACGTTAAGCTGCACTATCACAAATCTCTAGAGGCGTTTACAAAAGCGCATCAAGAGCGTGGAGGCCAACTGTTGGGGTTTTCTGTGCGCGGCAGTTCTAATTACATTCACCACCAATTTCAAGATGATGATTGGTTATTGTTCGGCAGTGAAACCACTGGCTTACCAGCAGAAGCCTTGTCGATTTGTGATGCCATCTTACACATACCAATGGCTCAACCAGGTGTTCGCAGCTTGAATTTATCCGTCAGTGTAGCTGTAGGTTTATTTGAAGCTCGTCGCCAGTTAGGTTATTTACTATAATGTTGAACTAGATTTTGCGTAAGTAATTTTGCTTACGCAAAATCTTCATTTTCATTGCGAAATGAGACTTATAGACTCATGAATCTTTCGTATATATATATATAAACGTATTATTTGTTACATTAATTTTCACTGTCAACTGTAATTATATTGAAAAGATAGAAAAAATAGATGTTTTTATCATAAGAAATTTGTATATCAAATCTCATCACTTCTGAAGTTTGAATGATAGATTTTGATGAATTAAAACGGTTGAGCTATGGGGAACAAAAAATTGCAACCTCTTTCTTATAAAGAGTTTGAACCATTTTTGCTAAACAAATATTTTTGAGGAAAAAAAAAGCGGTTATAAGTTTGTACGGTTGTTTTTTAGGGAATAATCAACGTAAAGTCTCGTGTTGGGTAGACGGATCTGCTAAAAAACCCTTGAAGATATTTACATCAGGGGGCATCGCTATTCCAGAAGTCTTAGTGAGAATTGCTCACAGCGACTGTTTCCTTGGAAAGTATCATGTATTTTCTAGTCAGACCGCCAAACCAAGAGTAAGCTAAGACAACTCTGAGAACAGCAAACTGTGTGAGGGGGTGAGGAGTCGAACGGACAAGTCAGCATAGCAACTTTTTAAGTTTTGCTAACAGGTGTGAACTTGTCTAAATCAGAGAACCAGGTTAATCTTGCCTATGTATCTCTGGTAAAAGTGATCTTGATCTATCGTGTGATGTGATCTAGATCGTTGACTAGTTCCAACTGCAAAATCTAGGTCAGTTAAGCACTATTGATCATAGGAGGTCGTCTTTGAAACGAGCATTGAAAAAAAGAGTAAAGGCTGTGTTGAAAAATACCCCAAGCAACGATGATGCCCCAATGGATCAACTAAACGTGGCGAACAATAAGGCGAATCGTCGAGCGCGGACACAAGTAGCCATGATTGGTTTAGCAATCTCGATGGGAGCAACCAGCCTTTTGGTGACTCGGCAAAGCGATCAAGCCCAAGCCGCAGCACCTGTAGGTAGCCAAAAAGCCGCCTCAACTGCTCCTGCTACCTCTGATAATCAAGTGAAATTTGCTCCCACCAAGCTGGGGACTCCTGTAGTCTTATCAGCAAGCGTGCCAGAGAATCCTGTCATATTTGAACCGACAGCAGTTTCACAATTGCCTGGGCTTGAAGCTAAATGGCAAGTTTTGGCAAGTGGAATGTCTGTGCCAACTTCTACCTCAGAAACTCTTTCTCAAAATTTAGTAACTTACAAAACTTCCATAGACCAGCAAAACCAACAGTCACAGCAAGAGCAAGCTAAAGACTCTGTAGAGCAGCTTGCTAAAACTAACGATGTTAATGGTGAACAAACTGCATTTATAAAAACCCAGCCACAAACAGAGGCAACAGATAGCGCAGCTGCTAGTGGTGAAATTAATCTTCAATTGAAGGCACAGCAAGAGTTTGCTCTTAATCGCCTCCAAGAAAAATCGAACCGTTTAAGAAAAAGTCTGGCGGAGTTGCGGTCTGAGGAGTCAAAAGATTTATCAAAAAATACTTCTGACTTGAAGCAGCCAACGGCTATAGCCAATCAGCTACCCCCTCTCAGCACTAACGGCACAGTTATCGAACAGTCGCCAACTCGCATCACTAGTAATCAAGATCATCTGGTAACAGGTGTAAAACAGCCACAAGCGATTACTATCCCGGTGCAGCCACCAGCAACAACTGCACCACTAGTTGCACCCAAAATTACTGCACCATCCCAACGAGCAAGATACGAGGTCAAACCAGGAGACACCCTAGCTGCGATCGCTAGCAGATACAATACTTCTGTTTCAGAACTGGTTAAAGCCAATGGAATCAGTGATCCCAATCAATTGCAAATCAGCCAACAATTGGTGATTCCTGCTGCTCAGAACCCAATAAACAGACAGTACGGGATTAATTCTGAAATAGCTAGTATTCCTGTAAAACCCACTAGCATTAATTCCCAACCGATTACTTCACAAACACCTGTTTTAGCTGATAACACCAGTCTCGCTGTGCCACCAACAGCAACTGAAGAGAGCCAAAACCAAGCAACCACCCCAGTTGAGCTAGAAACAACTGCTAATAATCGCGTTACTCAAAGTATAGGTGGAGACACCCCAATACCCAGAGCTTTTGTAGAAATCCAGAAGCCTAAAAAGACCAATGACAGAGTAGCCAGCGCAAAAAACGAGCGACTCCGTAGCCTACAAGCAGAAATTCAGAGATTACAAGCAAAATACCGCGCTCAGAATTCTGGAAATAACGCATCTTCAGAAACAATAGATGCGGCTGTACCAATTCCCGTAGCCACCCCCAATAGCTTGGCAGTTTCTAGACCTGTTTCTAATCAAACAGAATTTTCTATCCCGATTGCTGTTCCTACTCCCATAACACCTGGCTACGCTAACCAACCAGTTAAGCCGGAATTCCGTGCTACTCGTCCTCTAAATAACGAGCCAGTTAATCCAGAGTTCTTGCCTAACAATGGAGCTAACCAGTTGTCACCATCCCGTAATTCATCGGGTATACGAGTAGCAACACCTCCATCTGGTGTTAATGCTTCGGACTCTTTAGGAAGAATGAGAGGAACTACTGTTTCTCCAGCCAAGCTACCTCCTTTAGCTGCGGTAGACCAATATTTACCCAGAACAATTGATGAAAGCACACCTCTTCCATCAGATTCTTCTGCAACCTACACTTGGCCAGCAAAAGGTGTACTCACCTCTGGCTATGGTTGGCGTTGGGGAAGAATGCACAGAGGTATTGATATTGCCAACGGTGTTGGTACACCAATTGTTACAGCATCTGATGGCATTGTTGAGAAAGCTGGTTGGAATAAGGGTGGCTATGGCAATCTTGTAGATATCCGTCATGCCGATGGTACGTTAACTCGTTATGCTCACAACAGCAAAATTTTTGTCCGAGCAGGTCAAGAGGTACGCAAAGGACAGCATATTGCCAACATGGGTAGCACTGGTTTTAGCACCGGACCTCACCTGCATTTTGAAATTCACGCAGCAGGTAAGGGAGCAATTAATCCCATAGCAATGCTACCGAAAGAGCGCATATAACTAAGGTCTGTTTCCAATTTAATTATTATCTTGCCTTTGAAGAGGGAGCTTAATTACTCCCTCTTTTGCTTTTGGGTGTAGTAACTAATGACTCAACACGCTGCTCAACGCCCCGCTACCGCTAACAGCACTCATTACTCATTACTCATTACTCATTACTCATTACTCTCTCTGCTATCCTCAGTTTGGCAGAACGCGATCGCGGATTATCACTAATTTCTGCGTCAATCGCAATAATTGGCTTTTTAGTCAACACTTTTAACAGAGGTGAATTACGTAACCCATGCTTCACTAAGCGGTCTTCTAGACTATGGAAACTGATAATAACGATTCTGCCACCTGTAACTAAAGCTTTGGGTGCAGTCTCCAAAAAAGTTTCTAGGGACTTTAACTCATCGTTAACCACTATTCGTAAAGCTTGAAACACACGGGTAGCCGGGTGAATTCTACCATAGCGGTACTTAGGTGGGACACAACTTGCGATCGCTTCAGCTAATTCTGTAGTTGTATGCAATGGTCGTTTTTCCACAATGCGCTTGGCAATACGCCGTGATAGTCGTTCTTCTCCGTATTTAAAAAAAATGTCTGCTAATTCTTTCTCATCCCACTCATTAATCACATCAGCCGCAGTCAAAGATTGCCTTTGATCCATTCGCATATCTAAACTAGCCGTGTGACGAAAGCTAAAACCTCGTTCTGGTGTATCTAAGTGATAAGAACTCACACCCAAATCCGCGAGAATCCCATCAAAACTGGCAATAGGAAACTTATAAGTCGCAAAATTGCTGCGAATAAACTTTACCCTATCACCAAACTCTGCTAACTCTTTTTTAGCTGCGGCTAAAGCATCTTCATCTTGGTCAATAGCCGTTAGCTGTATATCCGGTACAGCCCCTAAAATCAAACGACTATGACCACCACCACCTACCGTTGCATCCAGATAGTGTCCGCCTGGGCGTAGTGCTAAACCTGTGATTACTTCCTGCGGTAAAACTGGTAAATGGGAAAATGTCGGTTCTTCGATAGCTGGCAAGTTAGCAGAATGAGAATTCATGAGATTTAGCACAAAAAGATAGAGGATTATAGGATAATTTAAAAATCAGAATCAATTATTCTTAGTTAATAATTAGCTATTTAGTTTAGTTTTAATTGTGGTAATAATAAACATCTAAAATCATCTAAATTAACGGATGGGTGAATAAACTGAAAATCGAGCGATCGCATGAATAAGCAGCATCTAGCATTGAAATACTGAATGTAGAACATCTACAATACTCTATTTGCCAGTGCATATAAAGTTACAATTAAAAGCAAAAATATATAGCACTATTTTTTCTGGTAAATTCAAATTTAATAGCAAAATTACTGGTTTAACATCAACAGTCATTGGGTATTGGGCAGAAAAAAGTCAAAAAATCATTTCTTGTCTCCTCCGCACCTCTGCTTCTTTCCTGTCACCTGTCACCTGTCACCTGTCACCTCTCCTCCCATGAGAGATGAAAAAATCCAGTGCCTTAATTTATTGGTTATCGAGCTTCCATATAATAGTTGAAGAAGTGAAACAAAATGCAACATCAAGAAAAAGCCCTCAGCTGCCCCCATCTCTCCAACATACTCCCGTATGGGCAATAAATGCCGGGCTTGCCCCAAGATATTGCCTCTACGAACATGACAACATTGGCAGACACGAAAAATCCTGTCTGGATGGCATATACGCGGTTCAATTCACAATTTTCTAATGGGAGAACACGGAATTTATGGCAAGAATAGAAACCCGCACTGAACCTATGGTGCTGAACATGGGGCCACACCATCCCTCCATGCACGGGGTTTTGCGGTTAATTGTCACTTTGGATGGTGAAGACGTTGTTGACTGTGAACCGGTGATTGGCTACCTACACCGAGGCATGGAAAAAATTGCCGAGAACCGCACCACTGTAATGTATGTCCCCTACGTTAGTCGCTGGGACTATGCAGCAGGGATGTTCAATGAAGCTGTCACCGTCAACGCGCCGGAAAAATTGGCAGGGGTGGCTGTACCAAAACGCGCCAGCTACATCCGCGTCATTATGCTGGAATTGAATCGCATCGCTAACCATCTGCTGTGGTTCGGCCCTTTTCTAGCTGACGTAGGCGCACAAACTCCCTTCTTCTACCAATTCCGCGAACGGGAGATGATCTATGATTTATGGGAAGCTGCCACAGGCTACCGTATGGTCAACAACAACTATTTCCGCGTTGGTGGTGTAGCTGCTGATTTGCCCTATGGCTGGGTAGATAAGTGCATGGAATTCTGCGACTACTTCTTGCCCGTCGTCGATGAATACGAAAAGTTAGTTACCAATAACCCCATTTTCCGCCGTCGTATTGAAGGTATTGGCACTATTGGCCGTGAAGAAGCTATTAACTGGGGGCTGTCTGGCCCGATGTTACGCGCTTCTGGCGTGAAATGGGATTTGCGGAAAGTTGACCACTACGAATGCTACGACGATTTTGATTGGGACGTGCAGTGGGAAACTACCGGTGATTGCATGGCGCGTTACATGGTGCGGATGCGGGAAATGCGCGAATCTGTGAAGATTCTCAAGCAAGCCCTCAAAGGACTGCCCGGAGGCCCCTACGAGAATCTAGAAGCCAAGCGTTTAATGGCTGGAAAAAAATCAGAATGGGATGCTTTTGACTACCAATACATTGGCAAAAAAGTTTCTCCCACCTTCAAAATGCCCAAAGGCGAAATTTACGCCCGTGTAGAAAGTGGCAAAGGCGAACTAGGTATTTATCTGATTGGCGATGATAACGTTTTCCCCTGGCGGTGGAAGATTCGTCCAGCCGATTTCAACAACCTCCAGATTCTGCCTCATTTGTTGCGTGGCATGAAAGTTGCAGATGTTGTCGTGATTCTCGGTAGTATCGACGTAATCATGGGGTCTGTTGACAGATAGTGTTCATGGGGTGGGCAATGCCCAATCCTAAATCATTGGTCGTTACGCGTAGCTTGCTTTGCTACGCAACGCTATCGCGAACCCAGTAGAGGTAAGTAAGCGTGGAGAACTCTGGTTTTGAAAGCCAGGGTTCTACTTTCTTCAAGTACCACAAATTAGATAAGATTGCCTAGATCAGCATTAAAAATTTTCAAATATTAATTCTTAATTAATTATTATTAGTTTTCTGAAAAAGTTATATAAATTAAGATTGCGAATAATAACTTACCTAAAGTTTTATTTAGTATTTGTTCTATTTCTATGAAATTTAATTTGCTTGTTTGAGTAAATATAATTTATTAATAGAATCTGATAAATTTCTATATAAAACTGACCCTTCTATCTGTATTTATAAATTTTAAACCTGTGCAAATCCATTCTCACGCAGAATTTGATCCTAGCTCAAATACTCCTACGGAAGATGGCTTAAAAAGAATCCTGAATCGTCTTGTCCAAAAAATGCAAAGGGACGCATTAATCCGACAAACGACGAACGAACTGAGAGAATCACTTCAGGTCGATCGCTTAGTTTTATATTACTTTTATTGGCAATGGCATGGACAGGTGACTTTTGAGGCGTTAAGTTCTCCAGAGTTTTCTATATTAGGTTCAACTGGGGCTGATGAGTGTTTTAATGATGAGTATGCAGGATTGTATTTAGCAGGCAGAGTCAAAGCGATCGCTAATATTGAAACAGAACCAATCGCAACTTGTCACCGAGATTTTCTTCGCAGTTTACAAGTCCGGGCTAACCTAGTAGTACCCGTTTTGATCCCCAGAGGCTTGTGGGGATTACTTGTAGCCCATCAATGTCAAGGAACTCGTGATTGGTCACAATCAGATATAGAACTGATGCAAGTAGGGGCGAGAACTTTAGCCACATCCCCTGAAATTCTGGAAAGTTAAATATGAGTGATGAATGATAGGTGCGCCAGTGCGGTCGTCGCTTCGTTCCCTGTCACCTGTCACCTGTTCCCTATCCCTTGTTATCTATGGATTCTAATTTGGCACTGCATACAGCCATCGCCCATCGCATTAGTACCAGTCCTCAACAACGAATTACTTTTGCTGAATACATGGATATGGTGCTATATCACCCTGAATATGGCTACTATTCCAGCAATGCAGTCAAAATTGGGTTTAAGGGAGGTGATTTTTTCACCTCCGTCAATCTCGAATCTGACTTTGGGGAGTTATTAGCAGAACAATTTCTGCAAATGTGGGAAATTTTAGGGCAACCTGTACCCTTTTATTTGGTAGAAATGGGCGCAGGTCAAGGATTGTTAGCGTTACATATTCTTCAATACACTCAGCAGCAGCATCCAGATTTTTTCTCGGTGTTGGAGTATCTAATTATTGAAAAATCCCCAGGCTTACAACAAGAACAGCAGCAACGCTTACAAGAGTTTCCCGTGCGCTGGTGTAGCTGGGAAGATATATCATCTAACTCAATTGTTGGCTGTTTTTTCTCTAACGAGTTAGTAGATGCTTTACCGGTGCATCAGTTTATCTTAGATTCCGGTGAACTGCGAGAAATTTACGTCACCATTCGGGAAAAACAGGTAGATGAAAGCGTAGCTCCATCCTTTACAGAAATCACAGGCGCACCCTCTACCCCCCGTCTAGCAGCATATTTTGATTTAGTAGGGATTAATTTTCCGCAAGGTGGTTATGAGGATGGCTATCGCAGCGAAATTAATTTAGCTGCTTTAGACTGGTTGAGTATAGTAGCCGACCGCTTGCAACGGGGGTATGTGTTAACAATTGATTATGGCTACCCTGCCAGCAGTTATTATAATCCCAGGCGATCGCAAGGAACGCTCCAATGCTACTATCACCATCGTCATCACAACAACCCTTATATCAATATTGGGCGGCAAGATATCACAGCCCATGTTGACTTTACCGCTTTAGAACGATGGGGTGAGTCCTGTGGTTTAGAGAAAGTTGGTTTTACACAGCAGGGTTTATTTTTGATGTCCTTGGGCTTAGGAAATCGCATTGCAGCCCTTTCCTATGAAGAAATATCCCTTTCTCAACTGCTACAACGACGAGAATCACTACACCAACTAATTGACCCCACAGGACTAGGGAATTTTGGAGTTTTAATTCAAAGCAAGGGATTACCCAAACACAACACTTCTCAATCCCTAAAAGGCTTAACTGTGCCAGAGTAAAAGTAAGAGTGAAAAATTAAAACTCTCTTTAAGAATGCTGTATTAGCCAGATATGGACTAGCATAACAGTGATTGCTATGAAGCCGAGTCAACAATCGGAGTAATAATTATGTCTGCCCATGACCTGTTAATGTTAGTAACACTACTTAGTCCCGGTATCTTGTTATCAGTAATCATTATGGTGAGTTTTGCCGCAGGTGGCTAATTGCTTAGTCAGACCTTGGGGAGTAGAAAAACTGATACAAAATAAAAATTTACCCACAGACTCCGCTTACGCTATGTACTAGGTAAATTGAGGATGGTATCAAGAGTACCTACTTCCTAACTGCTTATCATCCAACAATAAAAACGCGATGTCTAAATTATGGCCTCGCCTATGGTCTACTAAAGGAAAGTGAAAAATGAAGGTGGCATTTCTGGGAACTGGACTAATGGGACTACCAATGGCCCAAAGATTGTTAGCAGCAAATGTAGAGGTAATTGCTTACAACCGTACCCCAGAAAAACTAGCACCCCTGCAAGCAGCCGGGGCAGAAGTCGTTACACATCCCCGCTATGCTATTCGGGAAGCTGAGTGCGTCATTCTCATGTTGACGAACGCCGCAGCTATTTATCATGTCCTGCTGTCGGACACTTCTTGGCGGACTTTAGCTGGGCGTACTATCATCCAGATGGGAACAATTACCCCAACACAAAGCCAGGAAATCCGCGATTCTATAGTTGGGGGTGGGGGTGAATATATAGAAGCCCCCGTATTGGGTAGCATCCCCGAAGCAAAAGCAGGGACGCTAACGGTGATGGTAGGGGCGCAACCACAACAATATGAACGACACTTAAATTTACTCAAAAATTTTGGGACAGAACCTATACTGATAGGGCCGGTGGGAACTGCATCTGGGTTGAAATTAGCCTTAAATCAGCTAATTGGTTCTCTAACTACAAGCTTTGCTCTCAGTTTAGCCTTTGTGCAGCGTCAAGGAATTGACGTGGACAAATTTATGGAAGTCTTGCGCGATAGTGCGTTGTATGCGCCTACCTTCGATAAAAAACTACCGCGTATGTTAGATGGAAATTATCGCAACCCGAATTTTCCTACTAAACACTTGCTCAAAGATACAGATTTATTTATTTCTGAAGCCCAATCTCTAGGTTTGGATCTCAGCAGTGTTGAAAATGTGCAGAAAATTCTCCAAACAGCCATGAAAATGTCCTTTGCTAATGATGATTATTCTGCCCTATTTTCTGTAATTAGAGATTGGGGAGAGGTGAGTGGTGGTTAGGGGTATTAGTGAGAGTCATTGTTAGGCAACATGAGTAAAACAAGACCATAATAAATCTTTAAGTCTAGAAATGAAGATAATGACTACAATAAAGGCAATAAAATTTCAAATTCTGTACCTATATCTGGTTGGGAACGGAAGTTGAGATTTCCTCCATGTCTAGCGGTGATAATGCGATAACTAACGGCTAAACTTGTTTCTTTATCGGCTCTTTTTTCGACAGAAAAACTTTCAAGTATTTGTTTTTGTAACTCATCAGATATTCCTATCCCATTATCAGCAATGCAAATAGAAACCCAGCGAGAATCAGGGGAATCTGGGGCTTTTGCTGGTTGAGAAATAACTTCTGTAGTAATGATAATTTCTGCTTGTTTAATATTTTGGCTACAATCTGGTTGCAGTTGATGCCGTACTACTTCATCTAGTAAGCTATCAACAGCTTGACTTAAAATATTCATTAACACTTGATTTAATTGGCCAATAAAGCAAGGAACTGGCGGTAGTTTACCGTAATTCTTAATAATTTTGATTTCTCCTTTTAAACGGCTTTTGAGTAAAATTACAATGCTATCTATACAGGTATGCAAATCTACTGGTTTAGGATAAACTGCATCAATATGACAAAAATTTTGTAAACTAGTGACAAGTTTTTTTAATCTTTCTGCGCCACTGCGTGCGCTAGTTAAGGCTTTAGATAAATCTTGTGCTAAATAATCAAATTCTATTTCTTCTTTAAGAAAATTTATTACCTCGCAAGCTTGAGGTAAATTGTTTTCGTAAGCAGCTATCAGTTTCAGTAAATCTTGGCTGTAGTTGGAGATATGAGTTAAGTTACCCCAGATAAAACCTACAGGATCTAAAATTTCGTGGGCTACCCCATCTACTAACCTTCCGAGGCTTGCCATTTTATCATTTTGAATCATTTGGGCTTGACTACGTTCGTAGCGCACCTGAGTTTCAATACCGCGAATTTGCCAAGCGGCAATATTGAGTTCATGGGAATCTAATAATTTGTAGGTACTTTCTGCTGTCTGCACTACTAATGGTTCTGCCAGAAATTCAGGCGATCGCTTCAGTGTATGGTGCATGGCTGTTAAAATTGGCGTTGTCTCAGGTAGTTGCAATATCGCTGTTCGAGCATAACTGTAGAGAACATCTAAGGATTCTTTGGCAAATAAATCTTGTCCGTGGGGACGAATCAAAAACTCCACCAGTCGCCGCCGAGAAATCATTCCCCGAAATTTGCCCTGTTCTACTAAAATTACCCCTGGGAGTGAGGGATATTTATCAAAATACTTCGCTACTTCTGCACCTGTAAAACTAACTTCCACGTCAAAGGTGTACATTGGTAGTTCTTGCAGGCTTGACTCTAAACCTAGATCGCGATCGCTACCAACAGATAAAACTGGTGGTGATATTTGAGAACAAAACTTTTTTGACACTTTATTAAACTCTCATTTTGACCAAAATTGGCCAATAATCAGCTAATATTTTATGCCTTACATTGGCTATTGACACTAATACCAGAAAGCAAAAGAAAACACCCTGATTTATCGGCTTTTTAGTTATTTTAGCTAGTCTCTGGATGTACGCCGATCCGTAAGAGCCTCTAAACTCTATCCTTGAGCCTGAATGATTATCGTGAAAATACTTACATATAATTAACTATTTTCCAAATTGGTCTTGCCGATTGAGAATTTTTATAGTAGAAATTCAACCAACACTAAAATTTTATTTTGACAGGAATCACGAAAATCATGACTATTAATAACTTAGAGCGATCCCCAAATGTTAAAAGACGATGAATTCTTTATGAACCAGTCCAGAAGATAACCCAATCAAGAGTTATTGTACGGTAAGTATAAATATTAGGTAGTTAAATGACAGCCTAGTACCGCAAGGCGGAAGTCAAAAGTCAAAAGTCAAAAGTTTAATATACAAAGGCTTTTGCTGTTTTGAAATGGTCTGCTTATTCACGCCGTGCTGTACTAGTTAAGCACCTCATACACAAAACTAGGAACTATTGTGGAGGTAAAACAATCATCAAGATGGTCATTACTAGTACATCCACCCAAATCAACACCCCTGTCTATTACAAGTCAATGACATTAGTATTGACATAAAACTCCCAAGCAAATCTCTACTTAGTGTTTTCAATATGTTGTATTGTACCTAAATGTGTTTGATCCCCATTCAGATAGAATGACTAGGCATAACCTCAAAAATTCAAACCGCTTTTGACTGCGACACCCATGAATCAACTGAACAATGGTTTCACTATATTTCTGAGTCTGCTAGTCGAGGCGATGCCTTTTTTGCTTCTAGGGGTTTTATTCTCTAGCGTGCTGCTGTTTTTTGTTGATGAGCGCAAACTAGTAGAAAGAATGCCCAAAAACCCCCTATTTGGTGCTTTAGTCGGCAGTCTGGTAGGCTTTTTGTTTCCGGTGTGTGAATGTGGCAATGTGCCGGTAGCAAGGCGGTTGCTGATGCAAGGAGTACCCACACCTGTAGCAGTTGGTTTTTTACTAGCAGCACCAACAATCAACCCGATTGTAATTTGGGCAACGTGGACAGCATTTCGTGATCAGCCAGAAATCGTAGTTCTCAGAGTGGTATTTTCTTTATTAATTGCCACCATTATCGGCTATGTGTTTAGTTTTCAAACAGACTTGCAACCCATAGTGCAACCGGCGATCGCCCGTTATTTGAAATTTAATCCCCCCCATAAACCAGAACCAAAACGCCGGGGCAAATCTCAACTAGGACAACAAGGAGCTAATACTCCTGCTATATTACGTTCTGGGACTTACATATTAGGGGGAAGAGCAGGTATGACTACGCGTCTGGATGCCAACCTAGTCCCAGCTGGTGAACCTACCCTCACGACTAGTAAACCCCCAGTAGATAAACTCCATCTAGTCCTAGACAACAGCATCCAAGAGTTGCGAGAATTGGGAGGCGTAATGGTTTTAGGTAGTGCGATCGCGGCAGCAATTCAAGTGCTAGCCCCCCGTGAGTTAATTCTCAGTCTCGGTGCTGGCCCCATCACCTCAATTTTGGTCATGCTAGTGTTAGCCGCCGTCGTATCCATTTGTTCTACAGTCGATTCTTTTTTCGCCCTATCCTTCGCCTCTACCTTTAGCACTGGGTCTTTATTAGCATTTTTGGTATTCGGCCCCATGATTGACATCAAAAGCGTCGGCTTGATGTTATCCATGTTCAAACCCAAAACCATCTTTTACCTATTTGCTTTAGCAGGACAACTTACATTCTTGTTCACCCTGTTTATTAACTTGCACGTTATTTAAATAGTAGTGAGTAGTGAGTAATGAGTAATGAGTAATGAGTATGGAAATAATTTTGAATTTTGAATTTTTAATTGGAGCGAAGCGACTTGACTAAATCTCCAACTCCAAATAAATTACTTCCCTGGCTGGATGTCTTAGCAATTACAGCTTGGGGCGTGTTGATGTTGAGATATTGGCTAAATGGCAAGCTGAACCTGCTAATTCACCCCAACTTCTTTAGTTTAGTGGTATTAGGTGGTGTTGCGTTGATCGCCCTTGGTTTATTGAAAGCAAAAGAACTATGGCGATCGCGTCGGCGACAGCGTGATGTGATACCGAACCCTCAGCACATTAATTTTTTTGCCCCTGGTTGGGGTAGTAGCTTGCTGTTAATCACAGCGATATTAGGTTTAATCATCACACCCCAAGTCTTTGCTAGTGATAAAGCACTCCAGAGAGGAGTGACAGATTTATTGTCAACCTCTCGCGTTCAGCCCCAAGCCTTTCGTGCTTCCATTCGTCCAGAAGAGCGATCGCTTGTAGACTGGGTACGCACACTCAGCGTTTACCCTGAACCAGACTCATATACAGGTCAAAAAGTCAAGGTTCAAGGATTTGTTATCCACCCACCAGAGATAGGTAAAGAATACATATTTGTAGCCAGATTTGTACTGACTTGCTGTGCTGCTGATGCTTATCCTATAGGCTTACCTGTCAAACTCTCAACAGGTCAAGAGAGATACTCCCCTGACACCTGGCTAGAGATAGAAGGCAAAATGATGACAGAAACTATAAGCGGTAAACGCCAACTCACCATAGCCGCGAGTTCCTTGAAAAAGATTCCCCAACCAGAAAATCCCTATAGCTATTAGTAGGTGACAGGTGATAGGGGCGCAGGAGGTAGAGGTTATTCAATAGACCTCTTGCATAAATGCTGAAGCTGTCATGTTGAGCGAAGCGAAACATCTCAAAGATTCTACATTTCATTCAGAATGACTAAAAAAGCTTTTCTCCAACCATTAGATAGGGTAGCAATTGCCTGGATGTTGCTGCTAAGTTTGCTGATTGGACTACTCATTTTGCAAGGTGATGTCGTAGCAGCACGCGTGCGAGATTTTACTTGGCAAAGTCAGCAAATAGGGGCAGAAGATATCTCTTTTACTCTCACTTTTAGCCGTCCCATGAACATAAAAAGCGTGGAGGATAACTTAAAGATTGAACCACCGCTAGCAGGTAAAATTAGTTGGGCAGGACGGCGGATGGTTTATACGCTGCTGACACCTGCACCCTACGGCACGAATTATAAAGTAGAGTTGCAAGGAGCTAAAGATAGATTTGCTGATCCAGAAGATAACAAGCTAGTCATACAGCCTTTTTCGGGGCAGTTTAGCACTCGCGATCGCGTGATTCTCTATATAGGAGCTGACCAAGAAGATAAAGGACGCTTGGTTCTTTACAACTTAACGGAAGATCAAAAAAAAGTCCTGACCCCTAAAGAATTAGTCGTGATGGACTTTAAAGCCTTCCCCGATGGTGAAAAAATTCTGTTCTCGGCTCGCACCAGTAATAATCAAGACTTACTATCAGCCAAAATATATACTGTTACAACCGGAATTTCTGCCAAATCTGACACTAGAGCCGCAGCAGCAGGTCTGATTGAGCTAGTTTTAGACAATAAAGACTATCAAAATCTCAAATTCGACTTGTCGGCAGATGGGCAAACAATAGTTGTGCAACGGGGAAATAGAAATAACCCCAGCGACTTTGGACTGTGGTTTATGCCAGCTAACAGCAAACCTGGGGAAAAACCTCAGCCCCAACGCCTACAAAGTCAACCAGGAGGGGACTTTATTATTACTCCTGATAGTAAAGCTGTAGCTGTTGCCCAAGGACAGGGAGCAGCTATTTTAGCTCTTCAAAAAGATGCCAGCAAACCCTTAGATTTTCTGCCGCAGTTTGGGCTAGTGCAGGCATTTTCTAAAGATGGTTCTCAGGCAGCAATGGTCAAGTTTAATACAGATTTCACAAGAGATTTGTTTTTAGTCACCAACCAAGGTACTCAGAAATCCTTATTAAAAACTACTGGTTCTATTCTCAGTTGTCAGTTTGACCCTGCTTCACCCACTCTTTACTGCTTGTTGACACAACTTGTCTCTCAAGATCAATACATAGAACAACCTTATTTAGTAGCTATTGATCTCAAAAATAAACAGCAGAAACCATTGTTAGTGTTGCCTGTAGAACAAAGAAACGTCCAAATGAGTTTATCTCCCGATGGTTTGGCGTTGCTATTTGACCAAGTAGTTCCCGAAGCCAATGCTACTACAGCATCTGCCAACAACTTGAAAACCGATGATGGCGAGGCGATCGCTACTAGTAGTCTCTGGTTAATGCCCCTACTACCGATTTCTGATACAGCCATCAGCACTATTAAGCCAGAAAAGCTTCCACTCATTGGATTTCACCCTCGTTGGCTACCTTAACAATTCAAAATTCACTCATAGCCTACGGCTAGGCTTGCGCCTACAAAATTCAAAAATAATCCAGGGAAGCAAGTGATCAAAATGGGGCAGAGAAGTATTATTTTCCTTCACGCCCCACTTTAAATTTGATTTTCCCCATGTGTTAATCAATCCCAAATTTTAAATTTTTACCTTTTTTGTTGACTTGATAGAATATGTATTTGATAAATTATATACAGAGATAGCGTTTCTCCAGCGTGTGAATTCCTACCAGGGGGTTGCTACCACATCACTTCTAACCAAAGTCAAGCCAGCTTTAACCCAAATATTTAATATTTAAGTATCTGTACAGCAAATCATATATTTGTAGCATTTCATCTCAAAACCCCCTCGTTATCTAAGGTTGACGAGGGGTGAGTTGATAATGTTATAACGACATTAGTTATAGATGCAAAATGGGGAACACTGATCAATGATTAACTACTGACGCTAGGGGAAAATGACTTCGCTGTGAGATTAACCCCTAAGCAGTTAATCAGCAATGCTGAATATTGATAAGTGGGTGGTTCAAGAGTGATGAATGAAGCCGACACCTCAAATAACAGGACTGTGATGGAATCTCCTAATTCTTCTGCTAATTCTCTACAAACAGAACAAACGATCTGTCCTTTTTACTCAGTTGTGCCTGCTGACAATACAGTCGTTGCTAAATTTCCACTCCTTAAACCCGCAGCAGATGAACAGCATCATCCCCAAACTCCCGACTTTCCCCAAGATACCACTAACCAAAAAGATTGGGTTGTAGAGCCTGATAGTGACAAGCAAACACAGGTCGCAGATGAATTTCACCAGCTGCTGGCATTAAATGAAGAGCTGCGTGCAGCTAATAATGACTTGTACCAGCAAGTAGAAAATCTTAAAGATGACTTGGCTGAGTCAGAAAAAGCTTTGCAGTGGCAGAAAAGACGCTCTAGTGTCACGGAATCTATGCTTAATCAACAAGCACAGGAACTGTCTGCGGCTCAAGAACAGATTCAATCGCTATTCCAACAGCTAGAAACTACATCTCAAACTGCACAGCGTCAAGAAATTCTGATCGATAGTTATAAAGCACAATTACAAATTAGTCAACAACGCATTGCTCAGTTAGAACGAGAATGCGCCTTATTACAAACTAACTATAGCGAACAATCTCAGCAGGTCTTGCAATCAGAAAATGCTTGTCGGGAGCTACGTACTAGGTTAATGCGACAGCAACGTCAGACTTTGCAATTTAAAGCAGCACTGGAAAAATCACTAGAGACATCTATTCCTAGTTATGACTCTCCTGATACAGCTAATGATAAGCCTGAAAATCCAGTCACCCATAAATCGCGTTTTGCGAGGAAAGCTCGTTCTCTATTTCCTAACGCGCAGCCGATTCAACCTTGGTCAGCAGAATCTGAATCTTTAGAAGAAAATGCTGCTCAGGTGAAGAGTGAGCCTTCATTACCACCTCCATTTAGCGGCGATTACGCTGTTCCTAATCCTTCCCCTGTTTGGAATTGGCCAGTCAAGCCAGAGACCCCCCCAGCCTCAGAGCCAACTTTATCAAGGGATGCTGTAGAAAATGAGTCTTTGATTAAACCTGAAGATGTTTCCTCTGTAACTCCATCATCCGAGCTAGATGAGCAAATAGATAGTCTCATCCAAATGTTTTTTGCATCCCAGTCTGGAACTAAATCCGCAACACCACCAGCATCAGATCCTCTTCCAGACAGCCAACCCGTAGAGACTCAGGTATGGGAAACTTGGGCTACAGATGTTGAAGATGATGAAATACCAGAAACCACACCAGAACCGAAACCAGAATCGCCAGTGGAGACATTTACAAGCATCACCCTCCCCACAAATAATTCCGCAACATTATCCTTCACTTTATCCCCCACGGACGCAGAGAACCTTGCTGAAGCACCAGAGTATTTTCATCCAGAACGATCTCTAGTAGATGAGGGGGAATTACCGTTAAGTGATTTACCCCCCGAATTATTGGGTGACTTTGCTGGTGACGATCTTCCTCAATCACCTTCACCAGTGGTATATCCCCAGCATCCACCGAAGAAACGCAAGTCTTTAGCATCCGTGGAACTACCAAATTTTAAGCAAAATGGTCAATAAATAGGGAACAAATCAAGTTAAAATTCAAAATTCAAAATTAACATCCTCTTAATTTTGAATTTTGCGGAAAGTTCTGTAGGCGGGTTTCCCAACCTAGGAACGCCACTTGCTACAAGCCGGGAAACCCCGAAGTTGCTCCACTTGGGCAAAGCCCTTGGCGCAGCCTCTCGTAGAGAAGACCGCACTTCTCTTCGTCCAAGGCAGTGGCTCAAATTTTCAAGACGAATTTTGAATTGGTATTACGCCCCCCCACAGCGCAGAGTCTTGTTGTGTAATTCCTGATTTGCAACCTGCTGGGGCGATCGCGGTCTACCTGTGGTGATAGCGTAGTTAATAGTTAATAACCACAGCCATGCTCCCGGATAACGCAGTTCTAGCCGAGGTTTCACCCAGATGAGAAAACTAGGCAACCAAGCACTCAGTAAAGCACTAACTAGGGCATAACGACCAAAATTAACATAAGTTCCTAGCCACCTGAGCAAATCTTTAGGGCCAGCTAGTTCCCAAATCCACCACAGTAAGGCAGGATTTTTGCTAGCTGCTTTCAGTGCTAGGCGGTTGAAGGTCAACCAAGTACACCTATCTTTGATGAAATTATCAGCTACCTCTGGAGGTTCATCTGCTAATAACCCAAAGAAGGTATTCAGCATGGCATTGATGCGCTGGGGTGGTAAAAATTGCCCAGTAGGAACCATCATCCCTTTAGAAAATAGCCAAGTTACAGAAACGTTGCTTTGATAGGCGCGAATTAAGTTTAAATGACGACGAGTCAATAGATCATGCTGTAAAGCGACATTTAACAGGGTGGTAAGACGCTCTAAGTTACGTACTAGAGAACCAAATCCAGTGAATACCAAGGGTGATTGTAAAGATGCGGCATCACCGATCGCAATTAATCTATCAAATGCAACTTGGCGATCGCTACTACCGACACTAAAATGTCCCGGTATGTAGCCAAATGTCGGCTTTTTCCAGACCAGTTGTTCCATATCACATCGGCGGTACTCTGGTAAAATTGTGAAGAAATCTTCATACATCTCCAACAAAGAACCAGGGTTTTCTGGGTTGACTTCGTGGTAGTGAAATAGATAGATTGTCAGTTCTTCACCCGCACCAGGAAACAATTCCCAAATTAATTGTCTACCCCGCGAAATATCGCCGTGGCTGTAAAGCACGTCTCCATACTGAGAATCCCAAACACCAGGCTCAAAGCCCTTGTCAATAACTGCTCCCACTGTCGGACAGACACTATCAAAGGCACGTCCACCGTTTAATTGCCAAGCGATGGGGGAAGCAGTTCCCATTGCATCGACTAAAAGCCGACCGCTTACCTGCTTTTCTTCTTGCGTCGGTAAATGCTTCAGATGGACTAGAACTTGTGAGTCATGAATATCAGCCCGGAGAAATTCCGTCTCATCCCAGATTTCGCCACCTGCGGCCTTTAACTTCTGCCCACACAAACGCAGTAACTTATCTGAGTCTAGAGATACATTTAACACCGTAGGCGTGTGTAAGATAGGCGATCGCAGTTTAACTGGATTATTACCATCAAAAAACTTATTAAATCCGTCCTTATATTCGCGGACAATAATCGTTTCTAATTCAGCTGGCGTGAACAAACCCAAGTTAACCAAACTTTGAAGTTCATCACGGGAAATATTCCATTCCCGATTCATCCGGCCAAAAGGCAGACGTTCCACTAGTAAGACTTTGTAACCCAGTTGTGCCATCACCGCCGCATGAATTACCCCCAGTGCGCCCCCGATATAGATCAAGTCGTAGTGATGATTGGGTATTTCTCTGTCCCCTGTCCCCTGTCCCCTGTCACCTATACAAGAGAACACCACCTGACGCGGCTGCTTGGGATTTCGCACCCCTTCACGCCATCTTTGTTCCCACCAGTAAGCACGGTTGAGGTCATATTCCCCATTGGGCATTTTTTGAAAAAATTTGACCGTCAAAGGATAGTAAGGGGCTAGTGCTGCAAAAATCGACTGTTGGGATAAATCGATTGCTGGCGGTTCTGGATATTGATGGGGAAAACGTTTTCTGATTTCTGTCGTTAAGCTTTGCACAAGAGCTTTTTCTTGAGGAAGTGGTGTATCTGCCCAACAAAAAACCTTGAGGTAAGTAGTTCTCTGGACAGACCAAACAAATACAGAAATTTCTTTCGGTAAATTTTCGGAAAAATTAGCACTACTTGTTGTATATTTACTAGATATTTTCAGGCGAAATCCATTGGGAGTCAGTATTTTCTCCCAATTTCCTGGGTCAAACTCTGATTGCAGCCAACTGCATACAGTTGCTGTATCTGAAATCGGCACTTCGAGATAAAGAATTTCTTTCATGTTTTTCTGACATCTCCGGTCAATCTACTTACCCAGGCAGATATGCGAAAGGCATACAGTACGCTAAACTCCGCCCTATCGGTTTCAATAAAGATTCAGTAAAGAATTTTTAATAATTTGTCAAAAATTTTTTTCCATTTTGTAATTTTGATCAACCTACGCCATGAATTATCCCATTCCAGATAGTCCCCAAGAAATTTTTGCTTTAAAACAAAAGCCTGTAGATGAAGAATTAGTTGCCTCTGCGATCGCTGGAGTGATTAAAATCGTCCGTTCTCAAGGTCAATCTTTAGAAGAATTAACAGCACAGTTACTAGCTGATGACCCTCTGTTAGACCAACAACAACGGCGTTGGCTGAGTAAATTGGTCAGCCAGGCTTGGGAGAGTTTTACTTGAGGCCGCAGGAGACAGTCCTATTGAAACAAGTTTGATAGCCAAAGATAAAAGATGTCTTTTCCCCCATAGCCTTACACCTCCTTCTAAGAAACACAAAGAGTGGGGAAAGAAGGTGTTTGTTTCATGAATAAAGGGTAATATGCCGCCCATGCGTTGCTTTCAAGTCAAAACATAAGTTAAACTCTACAGTCTTTGTTGATCAAAAGTTAGGTTAATTCAGATTCAGTTTATATAGCTGGAAAATCTAATTGTAGGTGTAAAGTGCTGCCATCCGAATCAGATGATTGTACTAATATTTAAACTTACTGGATTTGTGAAATGAAAACGCGATCGCTGAAGTTATTCAAAAATGTACTTTTTCCCTTGACAGGTTAAAGGCTCAGGTAGGAATTTTAGTAGGTAGGGATGATCAAATATAATTGATAGAACCTGGACACATAAAACTTAGGCATGAAGCTGTGACAGAACCTGGAAGTTACAAAGATACAGTAAATTTACCCAAGACTAAATTTGATATGCGGGCGAACGCCATCAAGCGTGAACCGGAGATACAGAAGTTCTGGGAAGATAATAAAATTTTTGAGAGCCTGTCACAAAATAACCCAGGCGAATTATTTATACTGCACGATGGGCCTCCCTACGCTAACGGCTCACTTCATATTGGTCATGCCTTAAATAAAATTCTCAAAGATATTATTAATCGCTACCAACTCCTACAAGGGCGTAAGGTGCGTTATGTCCCTGGTTGGGATTGTCACGGCTTACCAATTGAATTGAAAGTTTTGCAAAATCTCAAGTCAGCAGAACGACAAAATTTAACACCTCTGCAATTACGGCAAAAAGCTCAAGAGTTTGCCTTGACTACGGTTGATGACCAACGCCAGAATTTTAAACGCTACGGTGTTTGGGGTGACTGGGATCATCCATATTTGACGCTGAAGCCGGAATATGAAGCGGCGCAAATTGGCGTGTTTGGGCAGATGTATTTAAAAGGCTACATCTATCGGGGTTTGAAGCCGGTTCACTGGAGTCCTAGTTCTAAGACGGCGTTGGCTGAGGCAGAGTTGGAATATCCGGAAGGGCATACTTCGAGGAGTATTTATGCTGCGTTTGCTGTGACTGGTTTGGCTGAGGCTGTTAAACCAGTTTTGGGTGAGTATTTGCCTGATTTGGGTGTGGCTATCTGGACTACTACCCCTTGGACAATTCCAGGGAATTTGGGTGTGGCGGTTAATGGTGAGTTGAATTATGCTTTGGTGGAAGTTGCACGCCCAGACGCAGAGGCGCAGAGAGGATTTAAGTATCTGATTGTGGCGGCGGATTTGGTGGAACGTTTGGCTGCTACTATTTCGGCTGAGTTGACTGTAAAAGCCACATTCAAGGGGAAAGATTTAGAACATACTACTTACCGTCATCCTTTATTTGATAGGGAAAGTCCGGTGGTTGTGGGTGGTGACTATATCACGACTGAATCGGGTACTGGGTTGGTACATACTGCCCCTGGTCATGGTCAAGAAGATTACATTGTGGGTCTGCGTTATGGTCTGCCGATTCTTGCACCGGTGGATGATAATGGCAACTTCACTGAGGAAGCGGGACAGTTTGCTGGGTTGAATGTCTTGGGTGATGGGAATCAGGCGGTGATTGATGCGCTGGCGGCTGCGGGTTCGCTGTTGAAGGAGGAGGCTTACGCCCACAAGTATCCTTACGACTGGCGGACAAAAAAGCCGACGATTTTCCGCGCGACTGAACAATGGTTTGCTTCAGTGGCTGGATTTCGGGATGAGGCACTGAAGGCGATCGCTGCTGTAAAATGGATTCCAGCCCAAGGTGAAAATCGCATCACGCCCATGATAGCGGAACGTTCTGATTGGTGTATCTCCCGTCAGCGTTCTTGGGGTGTTCCTATTCCGGTTTTCTACGATGAGGAAACCGGCGAACCTTTACTGAATGAAGAAACCATCAACCACGTCCAAGCGATAATTGCTGAAAAAGGTTCTGATGCTTGGTGGGAACTGTCGGTAGGGGAATTATTACCAGAGTCCTACAGAAATAATGGTCGGTCTTACCGCAGAGGTACAGACACTATGGATGTCTGGTTTGATTCAGGCTCATCTTGGGCAGCTGTAGTTAAGCAACGTCCAGAGTTACGCTATCCGGCTGATATGTATTTGGAAGGTTCAGACCAACATCGCGGTTGGTTTCAGTCGAGTTTGCTGACTAGCGTAGCGGTAAATGACATTGCACCTTATAAAACTGTGTTAACTCACGGCTTTGTTCTAGATGAACAAGGACGGAAGATGAGTAAATCGGTGGGTAATGTGGTTGACCCCCAGGTGATGATGCTGGGTGGAAAAAACCAGAAACAAGAACCACCCTATGGTGCTGATGTGTTGCGGTTGTGGGTGTCGTCGGTGGATTACACTGCTGATGTGCGTTTGGGTGGCAATATCATTAAGCAACTCAACGATGTCAGAGGTAAAATTCGCAATACGGCGCGGTTCTTGTTGGGTAGTTTGCATGATTTTGACCCGGAAAAAGATGCTGTACCCTTTGAGGAGTTACCGCAGCTAGATAAGTATATGCTGCACCGCATCGGGGAAGTATTCCAGGAAGTAACGGACGCTTTTGAAAGTTTCCAATTCTTCCGCTTCTTCCAAACTGTGCAGAATTTCTGCGTGGTGGATTTATCCAACTTCTATTTAGATGTGGCAAAAGATAGGTTGTATATCAGTGCAACCGATGCTTTCCGCCGTCGCAGTTGTCAGACAGTCATACATATCGCTTTAGAGAATTTAGCACGAGCGATCGCACCAGTTCTATGTCACACTGCTGAAGATATCTGGCAATTTCTCCCCTACAAAACACCTTATAAATCAGTGTTTCAAGCTGGTTGGGTGCAGGTAAATGAGAAATGGCATAATCCAGAATTGGGCGAATTTTGGGAAGCACTGCGACAACTCCGCACCGATGTTAACAAAGTTTTAGAACAAGCCAGGGTAGAAAAAATGATTGGTTCTTCCCTAGAAGCTAAAGCGTTGATTCATATACCACACAAACAGTTAGGTGATGCAATCAAAGCCTTTAACCCAATCAAGGGTAACGGTATTGATGAACTGCGGTATTTATTGCTGACATCTCAGGTGGAAGTATTAGACACTGCGGAAGGATTGCAAGGATTAAAATTTACCGCGCAAACAGAAGACTGGGGAATTGGGATAGTGAATGCAGAGGGGGAAAAATGCGATCGCTGTTGGAACTATTCCACCCATGTGGGAGAATCAGCAGAGCATCCCCTGTTATGTGAAAGATGCGTTCCTGCCTTAGCTGGTAAATTCTAAAAATTGATATACCTAAATATGGATAATGTTCCGTATTTAGGTATATTTTTGCCAAAAAACTTGATTTTTCACCACAAAAACGAAAAATGATACTTCTTGCTCCCCTCTCCGCGTCGGAGAGGGGCTGGGGGTGAGGTCAAAAAGACTTGTCAAACTCGCGGAGAATTTACCACAAACTATCGTCATCTAGTTTATCTAAAGCTGCGATGTCAGCTTGAAATTCCTCTGGTACATCATCCCATGCTGGTGGACTTCCTACCTGTAAAGCATGAACTATTACCTCTTCAATGGGACGATTTTGAGCGTGGGCAGTATTGACTAAACGTTGATAGAGTATTTGTGGAATTTGCAGCGTAATTGTTTCTGTGGCCATTGCTCAATTTCCTACCCATGCCTTGATTAAACCATCTTGATTTTAGTTTAATGGCGGATCGCCCTGGGACTACTCTACTACTATATAAGAATCAGCAGAGCATCTGTTATAGTGCGATCGCTGTGTTTCCGCTTTAGCTGGTGATTTTTAATTGTTTCACCACCAATGTTGCTTGCTAATTCTACTGAAATGAGAAAGCATTTACAGCAAATGAGTTAACAAACTGCGGTTTGCTTGCTGAATCTACTGAAATGAGTAAGCATTTACAACAAATGAGTTAACAAACTGCGGTTTGCTTGCTGAATCTACTGAAATGAGTAAGCATTTACAACAAATGAGTTAACAAACTGCGGTTTGCTTGCTGAATCTACCGAAATGAGCAAGCATTTGCAGCAAATGAGTTAACAAACTATGGTTTGCTTGCTGAATCTACCGAAATGAGCAAGCATTTGCAGCAAATGAGTTAACAAACTATGGTTTGCTTGCTGAATCTACCGAAATGGACTAATCAACAGCTTTAAGTGGTGAATAGATATTTCTCTATGTCTAGGTATTTTGAGATTAAAAAACTGATTTTTTCACCACAGAGACACAGAGAAGAAAATATTTAGCTGTCCCCTGTCCCCTGTCCCCTGTCACCTATCACCTATTATCCCCTGTCCCTAAAAATTCTAAATATCCTTGGCTGAGTTCTTTGACGGCTAAATCATAAAACTGTTTACCATGTTCTGGTGTGGCTAAAGCAGGGTTAGAACCCATGCGTCCATCTGGGTAACGCAATCTAAAATCTGTGGCACTATAAATTTTATGTCCAGATGCAACTTCTGGTGATAAGTATGCTTGTTTAATCGCTTCTGGATAGACGTATTGGGTGACAGCTACTTCACTAGGGGTAGCGTGAGAACCTTCTTCATCCCCATATAATTCTTTTGCTAGTTTGTAGACAGAACTGCACATAAACCAATTCGCAACCTGACATTGCACCTCTTGTGCATTCTTAATCTGCAAATCTTCCAGATGGGCGTAAGTTTCAGAAAATGCAGCTTTGAGGGTGGCGATGTTACCACCGTGTCCGTTAATGAAGTAGAACTTAGTAAAACCTGCTTTAGCTAGACTAGTTACATAGTCGCGCACTACTTGAATTAAGGTGCTGGGACGCAAACTAATAGAACCAGGAAAAGCTGTGTGATGTAATGCCATCCCTACATTGATTGTAGGGGCAACGATCGCCTGTGTCACTTCACCCACTCCACGCGCGATCGCTTCTGCACAAATCGCATCAGTCCCAATTAAACCCGTAGGGCCATGTTGTTCTGTTGAACCAATGGGAAAAATAATCCCTCTGGATGTTTGCAAATAGGTTTCAACTTCTTGCCAAGTGCTTAAGTGTAGTAACATTTTTGCTAAATATCCTCATAAGAATGTTGTTAATCAGCCAATACGTCTCAGTTCAAGGTAATTTAGGGATACAAAACCCCTCCTTTTTATCTTTAACCTAAGTTATATTTCTCTATTTTTCTATGACTCAAATAGTCACGGGTGACTCTACATAAATATTTGGTTCTTGCATAGTGAACTCAATTCCATGATTGATTAACTTTTTAGAGATTTTTTCATTGGCTAATTCTAAAAGACGCTTACGCAATTGCAATGAGTTATCACTAGAACCCAAAATAAAAAATGTCACTCTGGTACGAGTAATTTCCTTGGTTGAATGGTGATTTAAAAAAGTAATACTGGTACTTCCTGGGTCAATCCCAAACAAGGAATTGGTACTCTCAACAATTACTTGCTGAACTAAGGCTTGTTCTTTCTCTGCAAGTAAATGTAAAAAATCAAGGTAAAGTAAAACCATGATTTTCTTTCCGCGAGTAATATTTTCTATTTCTAAATTCGCCAAGATAGAATTTGGAATAATAAATAAGGTACTTTTGGCGGCTGTACGAATTTTAGTGGAACGTATACCAATTGATTCCACTCTACCAAACAAACCTTCAGGAATTTGTGGCGATCTTTGCAACCGGATATATTCCCCAGGAACGAAGGGTCTATCTAAATACAACACTATTGTTCCTAACAATTGTTCAAGGGTTTTCTGAGCCGCAAAAGCCACGGCTAAACCACCAATTCCTAAGCCAGTTAATAACCCGATTAAATTAAACTGTTGGCTTTGGGCAAATGCTAATACAGCAATAAATCCAATAATGACGTTTGCTAAAGTTTCAAATACCAAAAGTAATTCGTCTACTTCTCTCCCAAATTTCCGCACTAATTCGATGCCATACACACGAATAAATTGACGGAATAAGCTTGATGCTAGCCACGCCAGACTAACAATAACAGCTAAATCTACAATTGGTGACAAAAATCTATAAACTGATGTATATTCTTCAATCCATGATAAGGATAAGGAAATAAGAATTAATGTACCTGCAATTTTAAATGAGTTCCTAATTGGTTCAATTAAGTTGTTGTAAATACTAGCAACTTGCTGCGGAGCAAAACGCTGAATAATAATTCGCACGAAGCTAGGGGTATAGCGTCCTACTAACCATGATAAGAGAATAAAAAAGAAAAATATACCAAACTTAGTCAGAGCATATATTGTAGTGTCCCGTTGCAGAAACTTGAGAATCAGGTTAGAAAGTGCTGTCATCATTTCTAAATGGTAATTGGTGAATCCACATAAATCGTTGGTTCTTCTATCTCAAAAGCAATACCATATTCTTTTAAATATTGAGTGATGCTTTGAGTAGCCAAATCTAGAAGTTGACGACGCAATTCCATTGAGACATCGCCAGAACCTAAAATGAAGAAAGCAACTTGTGCTTGTGTGATCTCTACATCTGTCAAATGAGTAATATTTTTAAAAGTGATGTCTGTATTGCGAGAGTCTATCCCGAAAATATCGCTGGTACTTTCGAGGATGACCTGACGAATTAAAGCTCTTTCTTGACTACTAACCACGCGAAAGAATTTTAAATAAAGAATAGACATTACTTTCTTAGCACCAGTGAAGTTTTCAATATTCACTTGTGTCAGGGAACTATTGGGAACTATGACTAATGTGCCTTTACCAGAGGTTCTAATGCGGGTAGACCTTAAGCCAATTGACTCAACTCTACCAAAAGTTCCATCAGGTAAACCAATATAATCATCAATCACAAAAGGTCTATCAAGATAGAGAACAATTCCACCTAAAACTTGTTCTAATGTTTTTTGAGCGGCGAAGGCTACTGCTAAACCACCAATACCTAAACTGGCTAGTAACCCTAAAATATTAATTTGATGTGTTTGCGCGTAGACGAAAATAGCTACAAATACAATTACCAGATTAGCTAACCACTTGAAAAGAATTAGTGACTCGCTACTGACTTTTTGTCCACTCTTAAAAGCAGCATTTAATAAGTAGAAATCAAAGAAGTTTTTAAATACTTGTGCTGCTAACCAACTGGTAGCGATCGCAAAGATTAAGCTATTGATAATTTCAAAGGAACTAGTACCCTGATTTTTGGGTAATATAGCTGTAAAAGTCTCAATAATGCCAATTATAATCACAACAGTTATTAAACCCTCATTTGGCTTAATTAACTTTTGATAAGGATCACTAAGTTGTACATTAGATAAGTTCTCCCAAAATGACTTAATCTGTCCTATGAATAAACGTCCGGCTATAAATATAAAACATCCTAATAATAGACCGAATAAACCAATTTGTAGCTCTCCAATTGTCAGATTTTTGGGTAAATAAATCAGCATTTATCTCAATTATGACACAAATTAATACTAGGCAAATCTCTCAAATATTTGCCATGATATGATTAGGTCTCTAATTATTAAAGACCTAATCATATTCACAGTGCATTGTACAACAGTCAGTTCACTCATTTAGATGCTGAGAAACTGAAAGCCACAAGTAAACACTGGAAAGGTAAGCTACAGCTATGATGCAGATAGTAGAGACAAATTCAAAATCATTCATGATTTTTAATAAATTTAGAGTGCGTGAGAAGTGAACAAGTTAAATTAGAAACGTTGAAACTGTGCATTTGCTTCTCAAAATGCAGCAAAAACAAATTTTCAACCAAATTTTGGCTTAATCAAGGATAATTAGGTCATAACACTGATGAAGCTTCTTCTGTAGGGTCAGTTTAGATATGACTAACCTCAGACAATCTGCATCACTGATTGACCGGAAAAATAAATGCAACTTTTGAACAAAATGCCAAAGTTTTGCCGAAAAGAGAACAATATCATCCTATTTGGGAATTAATTCCCATTAGATACATCATCAAATCTAAAATTTGATGGAAACTTATACCTATAAAGAACTCTCAGTAGCACAGATTTTAAAATAATTCCTGGCTGCTGTTAGCAAAATCTGGGTATAGCCCATGCTTCTATTTTTGGTAGAATTTCCTCAACTCTGTTGAGGTAGATGGCTAAATAGTAGTGATGAATTACACTGGTTTTATTTTTGGCTAGCTTTTCACCAAAACTGTAACTGTGCTACTAACTCTTAACTACTGTATATATCAGCAGCATCAACAAGGTAGCTAGCATCTCTTAGCCAATGACTATGATGACGATTTTTTGAACTACATTTACTCTATTTTAAAGCAAATTGGCAAAACTTGGCAAAAAAATATAGTTGAAAATTTAGATATGGAAATAAATCAACCTATGTTAACTAATGTAAAACTATCGAAATCGATTTCGTAGTCAGGACTTTAGCTATTCACTAACAAATAAATTTCTTGCTGAAACAATTTTTAGCATATTCTTTTCCATTCACACATATTTACTTTTGAGTCTAAAAAATATTTCTGCTCATTTAAACATTACTCAAGATGAGTTACCTAAATAGTTTTTATACTTTTAACATCTACGAGTAAAGGTAAAGTGATCATGTATTCTAAGATTCAATTTGTTGTAAATGCTGTCAGTCTAACTACTGTGGCTTTAGTTTGTTTGGGTATCAGTCATTCATCTGCTGCACAGCCCCCTAGACCACTCTTAACTAGTGACAGTACAATTAACCAATTAAAGTCCTCAACCACTTTTACTGATATTGCTGGTGTTTCCGGCGAGACAGAAATTAGACAACTAGCAGCACTAGGAGTATTAGAAAGTACATCAGGTCAGTTTAAACCACAAGCACCAATTACTCGTGGTCAATTTGTTGCTTGGCTAGTCAAGACTTATAACCAGCTACACAAAGAGCCAATTACTATACCTGAGAACACCAGTTCAGCTTTTCCTGATGTTGCTTCCTCTGATTCCCACTTCACTTTTATTCAAGCAGCTTACAATGCAGGTTTTCTGGCTAGTTTTGATGATGGTAACTTTAGACCTGATGATCTTTTGACACGAGAGCAGATGATTGCGCTCAAAACAACTCTAGATTCTACTGGTAGAGATAATCGTTCACCCGCTACGCTGCGTAACTTCATCGGTAAAACCAAAGGGTTTACTGATGTTGAGGAAATTAGCGAAAAGTATCTTTCTCACATTGCTTTTGATTTAGGTAATGCGGCTACTAGCAGAAACTTTACGCGTGTTTATGGTATGACAACTCGCATATATGCACCCCAAAAAGCCGTGACGCGGGCTGAAGCAGCCGTACTTCTATCTCGGTTTCGGAAGGGTGGAACAGTAGAACAGGCTTTAAAACGCAGAAACAGATAGAACTATTTAATTTGATGAATACTTTTGTAGGTATGGAGTCGCTACGAGTTTTCAAATATAGGGATACAACAATTTATCGATTCTGCAACTTTAGCAACACTCGCTGCGAAACTCCATACAATTTCTCACTACTTGATGAGATGGTTACTTTTTTTGCAAAGTTGAGAAGTTTAGATTACAAGGGAAATAACCCTGATGGTTCACTTTTAGCTAATCAAATAAATAATGCTTTTTTACGTCGCTTTTAATTTCCCATGTACAAGACATTCCCGCCGGGAAGGTTACTAAATCTCCTTTACCCATCTGCACTGGTTCACCGCCATCAGGCGTAACAATTACATCACCTTCTAAAAAATAACAAGTTTCTTGAGTATCATAAGTCCAAGGAAATCGGGATATTTCTTTTTGCCAAACTCCCCATTTGAATACACCCAATTGGTGTAGTTTTTCTTGACTTGGTTGATGCTCAATTTTGATTTCCATATCACACTTTCTCGATTTTTAGATTAGCAGTAGGACTGTATATCCTCTCCACATTTATCTACTAAATAACACAAAGCACGAAAACGCAAACCAACTAACTGATCGTATAGGGGATTCAGCTTACACATTGGAGGAATGTGGGCTATTTTACGACCAAATAACATCACGTCACGCTCAAAAGGACACTGAGCAGGAATATATTTGGCGAGAAAGTAAGCTAATTTACGATTGTGTATTTCTAGTGCGTCAAGCCTTTGACGCAAAGGTTCTAACAAATCAAATTTTAGGGAAATATCTGCTTTTGGGGAGATACCTTCATGTTTAATGAAAGCAGATAGAACAATATGTTGATTTTTTGTCTTGATTACACTCATAAACTCAGCCTTTTGGTGAGAATAAATTACTTATCAATTGTGCAGCTTACCATACAATCTGTTCTCACGAATTATGTTTCGTGCAGATAAATTAAGATAAGCACAAATGTAGGTTAATTTTTAGGAAGTTTGTCGGAAAACGGGTAACTAATTGATATTTAAACTTACTGAATGGGTGAGAACTGTCCCGTTAAATACAAAATAACAAAGAAAATATAAAAGTGGTATTTCTTTAACTTATCGACTTCTGATATTGCTAATAGCAATTTCATATGTCTAGGGAAAATCTCCGGTTGGGAAACTATACAGTGTATGGAAATGTACTTTTATAAGTAGAAATGCTACTTTGCTGAAGTTTTAGTAATGTTTAGTGGGGTTTAGGCTTTACGGACAATTGATTGTAGGCTATTGAGTATCAAATAAATTGTCATCTACGCTACATAAGCTGACCTGAATATTATTTAATAAGTTCCCCCTTAACCTTTGATAAGCATAAACTAACTTAGGAAGAAAAGTGATTGATTAATATCTGAGGTAAGTTGCTTTTCTCTCAAAAGTAAATTACCCTCTTTTATGGGAAAAATAACAGGCGATCGCAAGAATAGTATTTTTAAACGCAGAGGGGCGCGGAGGTTCACGCGGAGGGGCGCGGAGATTTTATTAGTCCTCCGAATCCTAATAGCCAAACTACCACTACAATCCAGTGGATGAGGACGATGATCCAAAAACAGCCGGTGAGTGCATAGGCGACTGTGCAGCATAGTCCTAAGAGTCCGGCTAAGGTGAGAAAAATGGGGTGAAAGAATGTGGGAATTCCAGCCGGGAAGAAAGTTTTGGCGTTGAGGGGATGGTAAATAAGAAACAGCAAGAGTATGAATGTTGCCCACAATGCCCATTTATACCAGTTGATGACTTCTATGGGATGGGGAAGGGGTAAAACCCGAAATACCAATTCTTCGGTGATGGCTGGTGTAATGGCTGCTTGTAATGCGATCGCCATTTTCTCTTTTTTCTGAGTCGGCGTGAAACTCCAACGCAAGAAGCCTGACTTTAAACCCAAAGGTAAAGCGATCGCCGCATAAATTAAGAGGGTTACTCCCATTACTAGCCAATCTTGGGTTCGGGGTATAACGACAGATGCTAGTAGTCGATTGAGAAAAATGGTGATGGGTGCAATGTTTGTTCCCGGAATTTTCAGATACCCTAATCCCATTGTAGGTGCTAAGGGGGCTATATCGGGGTTCACTCCACCAATTTGATTTGTTCTGAGAAACCACAGTTTCGCACCATTTCTTAAGAATAAGGCCGCGAGTTCGTCGTGTGCTTGTCTGGGTAGCATAGTCCGCCAACTTGTTAACGCCGCCCAAATACTGCGATCGCGTTCTGCTTGTTTCCCATCACTAGTCCCCATTAAATAGTCTGCACTACTTCGCCAGTCGGCACGAACGATCCCCAATGGTGTTAATTGCCGTTCCAAAGCTTTACCCAGACTGACTAACTGCTGAAAGCGTAATGTCTGGGGATCATCGGGATGATTATCTAGCCATTGCTGAATTGCTGAGTTGGATTTAACTTGCCCAGTGATGACTTGAATAGCAATATACAGTGCTTGGCTGGCATCTTGGACGCAAGAAGTCGCCGGGGAGACTGTCGCACTACCTGTACCATCACCTGTGCGATAACGCGCCATCATGATTTGCAACTGTTGGAGAAATTCTGTGGCGGGGGAAAGTTTAATCCCCGCGAAATTATAGTCTTGGGTGACAGGTGCAAACTTAATTAGTACGTCAGAAATGGGGCGTGTGGCTGCCCATCCCCATTGTAAGTTTCCCATATAATCAGCCCAGGAATGTTTACCTGCAATGATCCCATCGGCATTGTTAGCGTAAATCTGGGCATATTCAATGGCAAACTGTAATTCTTGGGTGATGGGTTCACTCACTACCTGCGCCATGCCAAAGGCAAAGTGTCCGGTGACTGTAAAAACTGGGAATCCTTCGGCTTTTTTACCGCCAATCCCGCCGAAGTTGTGTAAGACGATGGCTTTATCTCCTTCTCGCCAGTCTAATAAGGCTTTGGGTGATGAGTTGGCGTTGGGATCAAGCAAAACCTTGGTGATCTTACCTTGTTCTGGGGGTGTAATCTGCCAATTTTGATCCTTGGTGTAGATTAGTCCTGCTTCTTGCCCTAATACTATTTTACTAGGCTGGAGTCGAAGGAGCGATCGCGGGACTAATCCCTGAACAATAAATATTCCTTGGGGATCTTTCGCACCATATATATACCAGCCGGCTATTCCTGCTGGAGAAGTTTCGATTTGTCTAGGGGTGGATGGTGGTAGATTACGTGTATCAAATACCTGTTGGGGAATCCGAATAGTTTCTTCCACACCATCGAATTGGCGAGACACTCGATTGTAATGGCGCACACGGAAGAAATCACTAGCACAAGGCGAACTCCCCGGACAAACTGAGGGCGCAGGATATTGTGGGCTAGTTGGTTCTGGATTTAATATTTTGACTAAGCCATAGAACCTACCCGTTACTAGTGCAGGTTCATCGGCAATTTGCAGACGGGGTTGACCATTAGCTGTCACTACCTCAGCATCATCTAAAGAGACAATTACATCGTCATTAGGTCTTGCACCAGCGAGTGATTGCAACGCCCCCACCTGGAGACGACCATCTAAACGCGCCGGATGGATATTACCTGCTGTTTCGCTGTTTTTGGTGCTTTCAGTAAAATTCACATCTCGCTGTACAGCCTGGAAGTAAGACTTTAACTGGGGTTTGTCTTGCCATTCCAAGCGGATGATTTTACCCATTAAGGACTGCGCTTCGGAGGGTGCGTGTTGTACTTCCATCCATACCCAATCCTCTCCCGGTTGGATTTGTTGTGATGCGGGTAAGATTAACCTGCCTACCCACTTAGCAACAGGTTGATATAAATCAGGGTTGACAGTCTGATTCAGGGGATAAAACTGAGTTTGATTAAAGCTTTGACGTTTGTGGATAGCGTAATTGCTTTCTTGTCTGACTATTGGTTGTGGACGTGGATAAAAAAGGAAGATAGCGATCGCACTTATGATCACCAGTAGCACGAACATCCCCAAGCGAAATTTTGTCCTTTGGTGCGATCGTTGTCTGCTAGACGGTTTTTCATTTGGCATTGCCCTGATTTAATACCCTTATTAGTAGTGATTGTCTATGTTAAAGCCTGCTGATCCCCCTTGGGATTAGTCTGCTGGGTTGCGCCCCAACGTAGCTGATCGCTTATGGTGAGGCATAAATTACCTATAAAAATATGATATTTGTCTATTTACCATAAGACAAATATCATATTTTTATGTCGGTTTTATTTTAATAATTTAACGGCAAAATCTTTCTTTTTCAAAATATATGTTGTAATTTATTAAATGAGAATACAACATCAAAATCACAACATTAAAAACTGTGATAGTGTCATTAATAAATATGATCCAATTGAGTATTTTTGAAATACAGATAGGGAGACATTTTGTGTGGGCTTGTCTCCTGACTTAAGCAAACTCTGACTTTTCACATTATGAGGAAAAGTCAACGCAAAACCTAACCCCCTAACCCCTTCCCTACTAGGAATAATTGTCCCTAAACTTTACTACAGAAAGTCTGCATATTAAGTTATAAATTCAGTTTATATAAGCTACATAGACAACATCTCAGCAACAATTTTAATTCATCAACACAAAGGATTTCTGAATATGAATTTACCTTCCCTTTCTGCTGGTAACTGGTTGCAAATTGGTCTATCTCTGACAGGTTTAATTGGCTGCTTAACCTTGGGATCTGCTCCAGCATCAGCACAAGTCTTAATAGAAGACCCTATCGCCGACTTCGGCTCTGGAGATGCTGGAGCTTTTGCAGGTGTAGCAATATATGTTACCCCTAGTGCTTATTTGTCTACAATTGCGGCTGAAGCAGTTGCTCCTACAGGAACTTATTTTAGAGGAATTAATGGTACTGGTATGTTAACAGTTACAGCAACCTCATATATAGATCCGATTACTCATGTGGCATATCCAAGCCTAACACTTCATACAGGTGGACTAGGTGTTCTCCCATATGATGCAGGTGGAGGCTCTATACGAGGTGCTGTAGTTGAAAGACTAAGATTTGGCAATCTTACATTGGATGAATTTACTGCTCTTGTTAGGGCTGCTGTTGGTAATGATGGGTTAGAATAATACCCTTTCTATAGTAATCCTAAATCATTGATAAAAGTGGAGAAGCCTGGTTTCTTTTAGCAAGAAACCAGGCTTATGTATTCAAGGCAGATAACAATATAACTTTTTCCAGGCTTTTAAAACCTAAAATCTCCTTCTAAACGGGCTTCAAATATATCTCCACTCATCCCAATACGAGACTTCCAAGACATACTACTACTAGGAGTATTATGCTGAATGATCAAACCATAGGAAACATCATTAACTCTATTTTGTACACCTCGCTCAATACTTATAAAATTCTGTAGATAAACTCCCAAAGACCACTGTGGATTTATTTGTTTAATGCCTTCTAATGTGTAAAAAAACTGGTCTCTTATTTCTACAGAGGTGCTAAATTCTAACCCTGTATTTAATACCAATTTCCCCTGGAAGAATCCCGAAGGTATGAAGCTAGATTCATCATTCAGCAATATAAACCCTGTAGATAAAGAATAATTCAAATTTCTATCTTGACGAGAAAAAAAGTAGCTCAAATTCAGGTAATTAGGATTTTGGAAATTAGCCGCACTATTCCAATTAAATTGCAAAGATGGAATATGATTAGTAATAGCTTGAGTTTTACCCTCTACATCAACCTCTACAGAGGTATTGATATAATTCAATGCGCCATTAGCATAAATACCCATTGTTGGCTCTAAGAACCCAAAGTTATTGGTTACATTAAAGGTAGTATCTGCATTTAGGTTAAACCACATACCTGAATTAACACTATAATTCCATTTACTAGAAGAACCAGTCAATAAAATTTCTATAGTAGGTAAATATAAGTATCCACTAAAAGCTTGTAAATCAGTCATAATTTGACCATCTTGACTTAATTCAATCCGGTCAAAAGCAATATCGAACAACCGGAGATCAATCGGTAATGATGTCATATCAGATGAACTTAAGCTTTGGGAAAACTGCTGACCATTAGGATCAGTTAAAGTTACCTGTAGAGCTGATGAGCGATTGCTTGTTCCTTGAGAGGGAATAGGTGCATTTACAGATGTTAAACGACCAAAACTGTTATTAGAAACTTCAGCCTTAGAAATGAAAGTCTCTCCTTCTCTCCAAGTACGCTTTCCATCTAGAAACTGAACTAATCGCCGATGATTACCAGTACGAATTTGTAAAATATTGGAACTATTTGGTGTAATTGTACTGGGAAATGTCAATTTTCCAGAAACTTGTTCTAACCCACTCGTGCGATTACCTAGAAACAAGCTTCTATTTAGTCTTTGGTTAATTTCTCTTCTTTGCTCTGGTGTTGCTTTTGAGTCTAGATTTGCAAAATTCTCTTGTCGAGAGAAACGTTCTTGAGCTTCCTGTAAACTTTGCGTTAAATGAGGAAAATCGATTAACCCAAAAATTCCTCCCATGAGCATTCCTAATGTAGAGTTAGCAGTTTGTAATTCATCTATTTCTCTTTCACCAAATGACAAAGATAAAGAAATTCCTGGATTTGTAGAAATATTAGTATAAGTTGCTTTAGCCTCTAAAGGATCATACTCCAATAGAGTACGATTCTGAGAATAGCTAAAATAAAATCTATGCCAATCATTGTTTTCAGTTTTCTCTCTAATTCCTCTATTATTTTGTCTCTCACTTAAAGAAACCCAATATAGAGAATTCAAGTAATATAAATTGCGTTGGTTATCAGTAATAGATGGATTAAGCAAAATATTATATAAATCGGAATTATCAAATTGTTCTCTATTACCAAATTTTATCCCTGGAGCAGATGTGATTGGCGGCTGAAATTGACTTCTTTCTCTAGTTAAAGGATTACCCCAAATAAAACCTGCATTTTCTAAAGTATCTTGAGGAATTACAGAGCCACGAGAAAGACTTACCTCTCCTAATAATGGTTGTAAATTGCTTGTGGGAAATGTTTGTAAAATTAATGGGTCTTTATCTGCATTAAAGCTAGAGATATTTGGGACAAGAGAACTTATAGAATTATTTTGATTACTTCTACTATTGATAATAATAGGAGCAGCTGGAACACCTACAGGATTATTCACCTCCGCAGCAATTGATTCAATAGAAAATTGATTAATACCAATTCCCTCTGTTAATTCTTGCAGTGATTCGGGAAGAGAGAAAACTGTTTGCATACCCCAAAGTTTTTGCGTCAATCTAATCGTCTGTCTAATTTCAGTATTACTTGATTCTCCTTGGTACAAAACTCCACTCTGCCAACCTTTGGTTTCTACTACAACCCGATTACCAGGTAAGACCCAATAGAATTGATCTTTTTGGGGAAAATCAGCAAACGTAAATCGGTTAAATATGGCATCTTCTGATGAAAATTTAATTGAAAAATCAATATATTTACTATTTTCAAGAGGATTAAATGTAGAAGAATAAAATGTAAAATCATCTCTAGGATCAATAATCCAAGGATATTTGAATACACTATTGCTAAGAGCGTTTAATATTAATAATTCTAAATCGTTTTTTGGCAATTTTGTATTAATATCTTGATCATCAAGAGTATTTGGTTCTATCTTGTCATTTTCATCATAATCAGAATCTGGATTCTGAAATGGTTTGATTCGATCTAAAATATTTATATCATTAGGATTAGGAATAACTCTAATTGGATCTTGAGATGAATTTTGTGTAATAAAATTAGAGTTTAAAGCTCCTGGAATTTTTTTTAATAAACTATTGTTAGATATTTTTTCTGTTGTATTGTCAACTGATTTACTAGATACTAACAAATTTATGTCTAGTTTTCTTTTTGCATTCACTTTACCTACCATAAAATTAGTCGTTAATAAAAGTGTGAATAGAGCTATATTAACAACTCTATTCAGATGATTTGATTTTGTAAACATGATAGTCCCAAATAAATAATCTAAGCTATATATGATCAGTGTCTAGATAGTTACATCAATAATTTGAACCTTTATGCAGACTTACATTTGCTACATTTAAAAGGGTATAAAATTAATGCTTAGATGAAAAATATCGGCTACTTAGATTTGCAGTTAAGGCTGAATTCTTGTGGAGCTATGATTACTATTTCACCTTCAAGCATATTTTGTATTTGGAGAGGTTTACATATAGCAAACATATTGCTGAAAATAGTAACCTAGTAAATTAATTAATCCTATTTAACTAAAGGCTGAATTAACTTGAATAGAGAAAAGGTATATTGGATAGTTTAATATTTTTGTGGCGAGATAATAATACCTAAGGTCTTTTTAAAAATGTCTTTTGGCTAAGAGTATGTTTGAAAAGTTTTGGGCGAAACAGGCTAAGTCCGGATGGTGCGCTGACTAACCAAAAATGAGGTTTTTCACACCCATGTAGGTGGGTTTTGTCTGTGTAGCCAAGCCACTACTTTGGGCAGGTTTCCCGACTTGTAGCAAGTGCTACGGGATTTATAATCGCCAGGATTAGTTGTAGAGATTCATGCTTTTTTATATTGCAATTTTGTCTTTTTTCTAGCAATAATTACTATCGCATTAGTAGATTTTTATTGAATACTGGTTATTTTGGTACATGGATATACAAAGAGAGTGCGATGGGCTACGTCCCTAATCACATCAAGTATCAAAAGGCTGAATTGAGGTTCTCTCTGGAGATTTATGAATTGATAACAGAAAATGCTTATATTCAGATTATTAAGATATTTTGCTACCAAATCATGTAAGTGAAACAAATAATTATGTCACATCCAATTACATCTATTGAGCAATTATTGACTGAATTAACTCCAGCAGCAGAGGCTAATATAATTGGGGGCGTTAAAATTGCAACTACCAAGAAAAGTGAAAATAATTCCACTAACATTACAATTGATAATGCTAGTGCTAAAGTTCGCGTTGAATTGGACAAAGCGTCACCAAATCAAAGTTTTAAGAATAAATTTGGTCAATGTAGCTCACATTTTGATGAATTTACTGGACAATTCACTTTTTCTTGTATGTTGAAAAACTCTAAGTAATTTAGAGCCTACCAAGGTAATCTACTTCCATCCCATGAGAAAAATTGTCCGCTATCGCTTTTTTGTAGTTGTTCAATAACAGCAAGTAGTTGGGTAACAGTGCGTTCAACTGAGAATAATTTCTCCGCAGATACATTTTTTTGGAAGGGACGAGAAAGCTGTGTATCAGTTGTACCAGGATGTAAAGTGACAACTATAGTTTGAGGACAACTTCTACCATACTCAATTGCCACATTTTTCATAAACATATTGAGTGCTGTTTTAGAGGCTCGATAGCCATACCATCCACCAAGTTGGTTATCACCTATGCTGGCTAATTTAGCTGATATAGTAGCAAATACAGCCAATTCATTATGGCGAAACAACGGTAAAAGATGTTTAGCCAAAAGTACAGCACCAACACTGTTGACTTGGAAGTAACGTAATAAATTATCGGCATTAATTTGTCTTAAACTTTTTTCGGGTTGTAAATCACTTTCATGTAGCAATCCCACACAGTTAATTACTAAATGTAATTTATCTATTTGAGTGCGTATCTGTTTTATAGTTTCAGCAATTTGTAATTCATCAGTAATATCTAACATTAAACAACTTAGACGACTAGAATATTGTTCAGCCAAATCTATTAACTCAGAAGCTGATTCTGCTTGACGATAGGTTACATAAATTTTGGTAACTCTGTTATCTTGGAGTAGTTTTTTTACAAAACCTAAACCAATCCCTTGGCTTGCTCCTACAATTAAGGCGTTGGTATGATTAATTTCATCAATAAAAGACATATAGTAATCCGTTTTGATTTTTTAAGTTATTTGTTTAGGAAGGGGACAGGGGATAGGTGACAGGGGATAGGTGACAGGTGACAGGTGACAGGTGACAGGTGACAGGTGACAGGTGACAGGGGATAGGAAAGGACTTAAGTGCAAGCGCAGGCTATACCTTACGTTAGGCTAGTACCAACGCTAATAATAATCAAACAAGAGTGATTTTAGTGATATTATTTACCGATGCAAAATCTACTAAAAATCCTATTAAGTACAGATTCAGTTACATCTTCTCCTGTGATTTCTCCTAGTGCTTGAATTGCACCTCTTAAATCAATTGTCCAAAAGTCTAAAGGTAACTGTTGAGCTATTGTCATCTGTACTTGTGCTAAAGCAATTTTAGCTTGAGTCAATGCAGCAGCTTGTCTTTGATTAATGGCTAAATCCATATCAGCAGCTTGTACTTTCCCTGTATGAACTATCTCTAGAATTGCTCTCTCTAGGGAATCGATGCCTTGATTTTGGGATGCTGTTGTGTGGACTATGTGATTAATATGCTGGGGATATGCTAGAGCATTAATGAGTTGCTTTTCTACTAAGTCAATTTTATTAATTACGAGAATCAACGGCCGGTGTTGTACTTGTTCGTAGATTTGTCGATCGCCATCTGTCCAACCTGTGGCCGCATCGATGGTAAACAAAACTAAATCTGCTGTGTTGGCAGCACGACGCGATCGCTCTACCCCTATCTTCTCTACTTGGTCTACTGTGTCTCGAATGCCTGCTGTATCTAGCACCTGCACGGGAATACCCCCCACGACTAGCTGAGATTCCACCACGTCGCGGGTTGTACCGGGTAAGTCTGTGACAATGGCGCGATCGCTCTGACTCCAAGCATTCAACAAGCTGGATTTACCCACATTCGGACGACCAACAATCGCCACTTTCAACCCTGTACGCAGCAGTTCACCTTGATCTTTGGTTGCTAGTAATTTGGTGATTTCTGCGGCAATGCTGTCAATATCTGATATTATCTGTTTATCATCCAACGGGGGTAAATCTTCCTCAAAATCAATCCGAGCTTCAATCTCTGCCAAAATATCCAAACAATTAGCGCGTAACTGACGGATGGGATGGGCTAATTTTCCCTGTAACCCAGCTAAAGCAGTTTGAGCGGCTTGGGGTGATTTAGCTCCCACCAAATCAGCAATACTTTCGGCTTGAGTTAAATCTAATCGTCCATTCAAAAAGGCGCGGAGGGTAAATTCTCCTGGTTGTGCTAGCCTTGCGCCATTTTCCAAACACAACTGCAATACCTGCTGCACTGCCATAATCCCGCCATGACAGTGAAATTCCACCACATCTTCACGGGTGTAAGAACGGGGTGCTTTCATCATTAGTAGCAAGGCTTCATCTACCATCTGTTGCGTCTGGGGATGGCGGATATAACCGTAGAGAATGCGGTGACTTTCCCAAACCTGCTTTCCAGGGGCATAAAACAGAGTTTGAGCAATGGCTAGAGCGTGGAAACCAGACACCCGCACAATACCTACACTACCCTGTTGGGGGACAACAGCAGTAGCGATCGCGGCGATAGTTCCAGTAATAGCCAACAGTTCCGACATGAGCGACCTTTTGAGCAAGAGATTGCATATATATGGTTAGCGTAGCAGGGATTGGGCATTAGGCATTGGGCATTGACTTTTGTGCTTCCTACCTTTTTTTTTAAATCGTAAATATTTAGACTAATTTGAGATCAAATAGCAGGGTAAAATTTACCTGGACAGTAGAAATAACAAACAAAGGAAATAAAAATCCCTTTTAACTACCCCCCAGTCCCCAGTCCCCAGTCCCCACAAGTTGTTGAATTTTCAATTGATTCGTCCCCAATCCCTATTTTCAAATCAGAGAGGAATTGACAGTGGAGCAGAAAATTAACTGCGCTCAAGCCTGCGTTAACGGTTGTGTTTTAGGGGAGAAATGCCCAAACATTGAGTATAGAGAGGCTGCATCAAAATTTATCGCTGAGACTTCTTTAGACAGAATGCTAGAAATTGCGGAAGAACGTCTCAGGCGAAAAATGACAGAACCTCCGAAATGGGTGTTTCCCGAAGAACAGTAAGTATTGCTTGAGCATTAAATAGTATTTGGATCTATACCTAATTCTCGCAGCTTCGCCTCTAAGCGATCGCTGCGTTGTTTTTCTTGTTCAGCGCGTTGTTTTTCTTGTTCAAAACGCTGCATCTCCAATCGTGCAACTTCTTGAGGTGTGAGTACGATTTCCCCATCAGCAGTGTAAAAGCGTAAATTCTGCTGTTCAACCCCTAAATATAACTCTAATTGCTGACTCCATAGCCTACCTTGGGGGTTTGGTGCGATTGGCTCATATTTACCACCCATTAAAATAAACCCAGCAAATTCTAAATTATTGGGATCGAACCAAAAGTATTCCGGTGTGCGGAATATATCTTGATAGATTTGTTTTTTTAAGCCTCTGTCAGTAGACGAAGTAGAATCTGATAGTAGTTCTACAATCACGTTGGGATACTTACCTTCTTCTTCCCAAACAACCCAACTTTTACGTGGTTTGCGTTCTGTTCCTAACACCACGAAGAAATCCGGCCCGCGAAAGTGTTCGGATTTCAATTGTCTCGGACTATAAAAAATAGTCAGATTACCTGCAGCAAAAAAATCATTGCGGTCTTGCCACCACCATTCTAAGGTGTTTAATAACAGGATTAGTTGCTGTAAATGTAGATAACTTTCCAACTCTGGCTCATCACTGTATAAATCGCCTGGAGGAAAGATAACATTTTCTGGGTTTGTTAAATCTTTGGCTACAGACATGGCAGCAAATCTCTTACTCCTAATTAGTTTAGCCTAGCAATATTTGTAGATAGCTGTTGGTATTACTCAGGATTGAGATCAATCGCCAGAGCAATTTGATAAACTTGACGACGGTTAAGGGCAGTATATTTATTTAATTGTCGGCTAGCTTGCGATCGCGATATACCTTGACGCATTAATTGTTCTAGTTCGGCTTTGAGTTGTGCTTCTGTGAGTAGGGGTTGGCTGGGTGGATTCCCTGCTAATACTAGAGTATATTCACCTTGGGGTTCTTTTTGTTGATAGTGGGCGATCGCATCTCCAATACTTCCCCGCCAAAATTCCTCATACAATTTAGTTAACTCCCGCGCCATCACAATTTGGCGATCGCTTCCCCAAATGTCTGCTAAGTCTTGTAAAGTATCTCGTAAACGGTGGGGCGATTCATAGAAAATTATAGTGCGAGATTCTGTCTGTAAAGTCTCTAAATGTTCTCGCCGTTGCTGACTTTTCGCAGGTAAAAAACCCTCAAACACAAACTTATCTGTGGGTAGTCCCGCCGCACTCAACGCTGTAATCGCTGCACTCGCACCAGGAATGGGAACTACGGGAATCGTTGCTTCAATACAAGCCTTCACCAATTCATACCCCGGATCAGAAATTCCTGGCATACCCGCATCACTAACTAAAGCGATCGCTTTTCCACTCTGCAAATGCTCTATTAATTCTGGGATGCGACTACTACTATTATGCTCATGGTAACTTGTCTGGGGTGTTTTCACCTGTAAATGTTGTAGTAATTTCCCCGTGTGGCGCGTATCCTCTGCGGCAATCAAATCCACGTTCTGCAAAATCCGCACCGCCCGCAAGGTAATATCTTCTAAGTTACCAATGGGTGTGCCTACTATATATAGTGTTCCTGGTTTGGGATCGGTTTGCATTTAAAATTCAAAATTCAAAATTCAAAATTAATTAAATAACTTCTGGGGATTGGGGATTGGAGATTGGGGAGAAGAACTAATGACTAATCACGCCTTATTTGTGGGTTTAATCACTTTAGATTTAATTTACTTAGCTGAATCTGCCCCACAAAATAATCAAAAGTTAGTTGCATCTGACTACACTGTAGCAGCAGGCGGCCCAGCTACCAATGCGGCTGTCACTTTTAGTTATCTAGGGAATCAAGCTACAGTTTTGGGTGTGTTGGGTTCGCATCCCATGACGCAGTTAATTCGAGGAGATTTAACTATATATAATGTAGCGATCGCTGATCTTGACCCTACGATCAATACAGCACCGCCTGTATCTTCAATTATTGTCACCCAATCCACCGGGGAACGGGCGGTAATTTCCATCAATGCTGTCAAGACTCCCGCCAGTAGTAGCTCGATTCCAGCAGATATCTTACATAATATACATATAGTCCTGATTGATGGACATCAGATGCAGGTAGGATATGCGATCGCCAAAATGGCTAAGGCTCATCATATCCCTGTAGTGATTGATGGTGGTAGTTGGAAAAGCGGATTTGAGCAAGTCTTACCCTTCGTCGATTACGCCGTTTGTTCAGCTAACTTTCACCCTCCCAATTGTCACTCCGAAGCAGAAGTTTTTGCCTATCTCCGCGCCTGGGGTATTCCCCACATCGCCATTACTCACGGAGAAAAACCAATTGCCTACTCAAGTCATGGTAAACTTGGTAGCATAGCTGTACCTTCTATCCAGCCAGTTGATACACTAGGGGCTGGAGACATTTTTCACGGGGCTTTTTGCAACTTTATTTTACAAGCAAGTTTTACTGATGCCCTTGATCAAGCCGCTAAAGTTGCAGGTGAAGCTTGTAAATTCTTTGGTACGCGTCGCTGGATGGATTTGAGGAGAGAATGAAAGATTTACAAGAAATACTAGCGATCGCTCGTGCCATCGGTTGGGGTGCAGCAGATATATTACAATCTTATTATCACGGCACTGCCACAGACCCTAATCTGGACGTGCAGTATAAACAAAATGAACCTGTCACCGTCGCTGATGTCGCAGTTAGTCAATACATTCTCCAAAAACTACAAGCGGCCTTGGGTAATGAAGATTTTGCTTACATCAGCGAAGAAACCTATAAATCCAAAATAGATACAGATACAGACTCTGCACCTGATTGGGTATGGATTATTGACCCTTTAGATGGTACGCGTGATTTTATCGACAAAACTGGGGATTATGCAGTTCACATCGCTTTAGTCAAAGCACATAGACCAGTCTTAGCAGTGGTTGCAGTGCCAGAAAAAGCAAAACTATACTATGCTACCCAAGGAGGCGGAACATTTGTAGAAACCCGCAACGGTGCTGTTCCCCTAAAATTACTATTTAGTAACAATACTAAGCAAATTGAAGATTTAACTTTAGTTGTCAGTCGTTCTCATCGCAATCAACGCTTAGATTATTTACTGCAAAACTTGCCCTTACGCCATCAAAAAGCCGTCGGTAGCGTCGGTTGTAAAATAGCCACCATTCTCGAACAACAAGCAGACATTTACATTTCCCTTTCTGGCAAGTCTGCCCCCAAAGATTGGGATATGGCAGCACCAGAACTGATTTTGACAGAAGCTGGCGGACAGTTTACTCATTTCAATGGTAATCCGCTACAGTACAATACTGGCGATATCAATCAATGGGGTGGATTGCTCGCTAGTAATAGTCAGCATCATCATATTTTGTGTCAAGAAGCAGCAAAAATATTAGAGCAGTTAGCAAATGCTGCAAATTAGGATAAATTCCAGGTCATGCACTACTCAAAACTTTTGGTTTCTATCGGCTACTTCGTCAGAGCCAATATTTAATCGCTGTGCTATCCTTGTCAATATAAGAATTATTTTCGGTTGAGTAACTACTTTTGATGTCTAAAAAGCGTCTCTCCGAATTTAAGTCTCTACACTTGTTTAATTCGGAGACATTGTATGTCAATTTACGTAGGTAACTTGTCCTATCAAGTTACAGAAGATGACCTGAAGCGTGCCTTCGCAGAATATGGGAAGGTTAACCGCGTTCAGCTACCAACTGATCGTGAAACTGGTCGTCCTCGTGGTTTTGCCTTTGTAGAAATGGAAACAGAGACTGAAGAAAATGCTGCCATTGAAGCCCTTGATGGTGCTGAATGGATGGGGCGCGATCTAAAAGTTAATAAAGCTAAACCGCGTGAAGAAAGAAGTTCTCCTCGTGGTGGTGGTGGTGGTAATTGGGGTAATAACAACCGTAGCGATCGCCGCTACTAGAAATTTTTCTAAACAATTAACTTCAGAGTCTCCAGCAGATAAAGCCAAAGGCTCAACTCTGCTGGATTATTTTTTGTCTCCAGTCTTCAACTATAAGAATATAGACTGCTTATTTAGGTTTTGAAGAAAATGTTGCGTGTTTATCATTTGCTTATAGGTGCTTTTTTATTAATTTCTCTTCCCGTGGGAGCTAAATTTATTTTACCCCAATTTTCGGACAACAAAATAGCAACAACAACCCCAAGTGTTACACCTCCAAGCACTACATCAACAAAAACCAGCATTAAAGCAGAAAATATTTGGCAAAAACTTTTAAGTAAAACTACTGCTCCCAATGGTTGGGAAGTTAAACCTTGTCAGGACAATGTTGCTTTGCTGTGTGTATCTGAGCAAGGTGAACGTTTGGGTACAGTAGAAATTGTGGTTTATCCAGTCAACAATAATCCAGAATTTCAAAAGCATTTAACAGCATCTGGTATTCCTTTAGGTTCTCAAGCAGACTACCAAAATCAGGAATATCAAGCAAAAGTAATCAAAGTTCTCCAAGCTTGGGTTGCAGACTTCAACACTAGCTTTGTCAAAAACCGTCAAGGCGTTTACGGTAATAACGTTGTTTTCTCCACCTATCCACCGCAACAAGTCAAAATAGGTAAACTCCCTGGTATCCGCTATGGTTTGGTGGGAATTAAGTCAGAGGGTGGAGTAGAAGAGCAGCATATTGGCCATGTTACCTACGATGGTGCAAAGTTGTATGTCGTAACTACATCTTTTGCTCCAGGTACAGGTAAGTTTGCCAAGCTGGAGAATTTGGCAATCTTTCAACCATATCTATATGCGATCGCAGAAAATTTAAACTTACCGATGAAGGGTTCAGGCACAAAACCCTAATAATAGGTAATAGCCCAGAAAAACTGGATTTGAGCTATTACCTATGATTTAAATCTCTGCTACAGCTCGTTCAATTAAACGACGTGCGAGAGTCTGCGTACCTGTATGTTCGTAGTAATTGGTGGCTACATCTAAAAATGCTGCTAGATAATCTAACTTGTCATCAGCAAGTTGCATAAAACCTTGCAAATTACCGACAACTTTTTGAGGGGTTAAATTATTAGCAGAGACAATACCATTCATCCAACCTTTAACTGATTCAAAGCTTTCGCCAATAAAATTGAGCTTACTACCGGCATTGTTACCAGGAATCATATCCTTCATGCTTTGGAAAGTGGAATTTTGATCCAACTCCTGGGGACTGGTTTGGTTCAATCCAGATAAAGCTTTATCGATAAAGTCTGGCCCTAAGGGTATCAAACCATCAATACAAACTAAAGCCACCATGCGAATTAGGGACTCACCACTGTACTCTCCTAAAGAAGCGACAAAATCGCCAATGCTATCACCGGGGATGCCATTAATTTGGCAGAAGGCAACTAATTCAGCTACTAATTTCAGGGATAAATCGATAGTTTGGGCTTTGTCTGGTTTGGGAGTAATTGAGTTTAAGAAACCCAAAAGTGGGATTTTTTCACCAACTTTGTTAGCTAAAGCGGCTGCACCTAAAGCTTTATCTGTACCATCAACAGTTTGATAAAGCCATAAAGCTTTTTGATATCCTTGGGAGCGATCATTGTAAAGATAAATCGCCCGTTCGCCAATTTGCTGAATTAAATCTTCGTCGGTTTCACCAGTGACGGTTTTAATAGTATTGACAAAGCCCACTGTATTTTGCCACTCACCAGGAGCAACAAAATCTAAAGCATTTAACATCGAAATAGTCAAGCCACTAGTTGGTAGTTCATCAACCAACTCAAAAATTGGTTTGCTCACAAAAATCTCCTGATTTAGTTTTTTTTATGTCTAATTGCATGGGTGCAGACTATTTGAGTTTGGCGAGTCCGTCAAGATTAAATTTTTCTAACCAGTCGGCGCGATCTCTGGCGGTAAATGATGGTGAACGAGACAATACTTTTACCTGATATTTACCTACTAAAACCGCAGTTTGCGTATTACCTACCAATACCGATGGATAACCACCAATTTCTTTGCTGCTGTTCGAGAATTTAGCGGCTGCACCTGGTGTGCTTGTGGTGTCAGAAATAGATAACATTGCTAAGTCTTTGCCGTCTTTTTTCAATTTGGCTTCAGCAAAGCCTTTTTTCTCTTGGGTGTAAACTCGCTGATAACCAGCTTCCTCGGCAGGGAAAAATTTGTTTAATTTACTTCCCTGAGTTGCGTTTTTAGCAACCGCTTGACCACTTTTTTGTTTGCTACTTTCTTGTTGTACCTGATCAAAGCGGCTTGGTGCTTGGGCTGTACAAGCTGTAGTCAGTAAGACAACTGACAGCAACACAACAGCTAAAATCTTACGTCCACGGGGAAAAATCATCTCTAGGTTCTCCATATACTTGAGCTTTGAGGCAATTATCTGCGCTGCTTTGAGTTTCCACTCAGAAACTTTACTTTTTGATAACTATTGTAGAGACGCGATGAATCACGTCTTAATCTAAGAATGGATTATTTCTCTCGGTAGGCGATCGCCGCATAAAATGGATCTCCCCCAGTCACCCCTAACCACTGCAAGAAATTGGGTGCTGTAGATTGACGCACAATGATTTCCGGCGTGGTGAATCCGGGTACGGAAGCAAAGTAGCCTTTGACTAGTTCTACTCGCCCTAGTTCGGAAGCATCCCGCCAAGCTTGAATCGCCTTTTGAAAGAACATCCGATTAGAAAAGCTAAAAATTGCCACACCACCAGGTTTCAGGATGCGGTGAATTTCGGCAAAAATGGCTTCTGGATATTGTAAGTATTGTACGGAAACGCAATTAATCACAGCATCAAAATCTTGATCTGGTAGGGGTATAGCCGGATTGTCGTTGAGATTCTGGACAAAGTAGTGATTTAACCGAGGATTCCGTCCTAATTCTTCGGCGTTGAGTCCGTGTCCCTCAACATGGGTAAATTGCATCTCATCGGGTAAATGGGACACCCAACTGCTCATCATATCTAGGATGCGGGTATTGGGTTTGAGTCTTTCTCTATATAAATCAGTTAATTGTTGGATAAAGCCTTCATCGACATGGGTGACAAAGCGGGGATACTCATAAAACAGCTTATCGTTTGTATCGTCTAATTTGAGGCGTTGATCTGGTTTTAACAACATAGAAGTCTATTTCGGTAAATTTTTTCGGGAAATTGGTGCAACTTCAGGTATTCTTTTGAACAAGCACTATTGAATTTATTTTAATAAAATCCAGATAAATCCTCGCATCTACGCAGCATCCAATGTTGTATAAACTACCTTTTTTAAAGCCTATTTGGCGACAAATCAGCCTATCCACGACATTCCCTTACGTTAGCTTGCTGGTTTGGACAATCCCCTTATTACTCTTCAGTTCTGGGGAGAACAGCGTCATGGCGCATGATGAGGGGCTTTATGCTTGGCGATCGCGTCAGATGTTTGATGCTGATGACTGGATCGCACCTTGGGGGAATGCTCATCATAAAACCCCTGGGCCATATTGGTTAATTGGCATATTTTACAAATTATTAGGAATCAGCGAATTTAGCACCAGATTACCTAACATAATATTGGGGATTTTTTGCCTATTATTAACATACGAAATTGGCAAAATTATGCTGAGTCAAAAATTAGCTTGGCTAGCTGCTGCTATTTTAAGCGTGACATTTCTCTGGTTACAATACTGTCGCTTAGGTACTCCTGATATCCCAACTATTTTTTTGGTACTTTTTGCTATTTATGCTTTTATCCAAGCGGAATTATCTCCTAAATATAGATATATTTGGGGTTTTATTGCTGGGTTAAGTTTAAGCTTAGGCTTCTTGATGAGAAGCTTTATGATTTTTCTACCGATGGTGGCTTTATTGCCCTATTTAATTGGTGAACATCGCCGCCATCGTCATTTACTCAACCCATTTTTGTATGTTGGTCTAATTGTAGGTTTAATCCCGACATTAATTTGGTTCTGGTTTAATTGGCAACGCTACGGCAATAATAGTTTTGCAGCTTTATTTGGTTTTGTTTTAGAGTTAGGTTCTCAAGAACGTGCTGGTAATGGCATCATATTCTACCTTTGGAATATCCCTGTAAATGCCTTTCCTTGGGCATTTTTCAGTCTTTTGGGATTAGTTTTAGTTATCCGCCGTCCTATTTCTCGCTATCAACTTATACTCGTTGGTTTTCCTGTTGTTTTATTTGCCCAATTGAGTATTTTTTCTACTCGTTTATCTCACTACAGTCTCACCCTTTATCCTTTTATTGCCTTATTAGCGGCTGTAGGTTTAGATGGGTTGGGGAGAATTTATCAGTTGGGATATGTCAATCGAAAACCTCTATTGCAAAAGGCGAATATTCCCCGGACTCTGAGTTATGCTTCTGGCTTACTCGGTATTCTCTTTATATTTGCATCCATAGTTGCATTTGCTTGGGGCGATCGCAAATATGCAACTCTCGGTTTAATTCTGGGTTTAAGTTGGTTAATTGTGCCAGTGGTCTGGATCAGTCGTTACCACTTGGGTTGCAAGTTTCTCACGGCTGGTTATTGGATAGCTGGTTGGTTAATTCCCTGTTGGTTAGGTTTAGCAGTTGCTAGTGGCTTTGGTTTATTGGGTGATTATAACCCTGCTTACAGGACTTTTTTCCAAAAACCTGCGATCGCTTCTATTTTACAAACCCATCCCATATATTTTGTGCAATTAGGTGGTAAGAATGCTGTGCTACTCAGGTTTTATACTCCTGTTCACGGTCAAAAAGTAGAAACAATTGCCCAAGTACCGCCCTCTAGCTATGCTTGGGTTTACAAACAACCATCTTCTCAAATATCCCCACCACACCGGGTAATCGGATCAATACAAGATTACAAGTTAATCCAAATCTTACCCTAATGAGGAAAGCAGAACCCATAGGTTAGGAGCAAAGGAGAACGCAAGACACAAAAATCTGTCAATATCAGGATAGTATAGTTCCCTGTCCTCAGATTATGGTTCAAACAATCCAGGCAAAAGACATTACCCTACTGGAATTAGAGACAAAATTTGGACTCCAATTTATTGAGAATGAGCAATTTTTCCTAGAATGGCAAGATAAACTACCAGAAATTACCAGTATTGAAAAACAACAACTTGACCGAGTTAAAGCCAGTTATTCTAATTTGCTCAAGTACCCTCCCTTACTAGAAAACACCGTCAAAATGGTGGTGTTATCTCCTCTGTTAGATTTAGCCGACTTTTATCTCTCTCCATTTCACGTCAAATCGGAAAAATCTGTAGAAATTTCTGCTAAAAATGAAGACGTTACTGTTAAAGGACAGATTGATGTTTTAGTTTTGTTTGAACAGCTAGTGGTAATAGTTATAGAATCCAAACAAGCAGCTTTTTCTGTGGAAGTCGGGAAACCTCAACTTTTAGCTTATATGCTGGCGTTATCTAACTCTGATCAACCAATATATGGGCTAATATGCAATGGTAGTAGTTTACTTTTCGTTAAATTGATTAAGCAAGAAACGCCAAAATATGCTTTGTCTCGCTTGTTTTATATCTTTAATCCAGGAAATGAATTGTATTCAGTTTTAAGTGTGTTAAAACGATTGGGTCAATTAGTTAGAAATAGCAGTTGAGTAGATGTGAAGATACAATGATAACGATTATCGTTATATCCCACAAACTCGGCAATGGAAACTACTCCACCACAGTTACCCAGCAAAATTGACTTGGCAATTATTGGTGCTGGCCCTCATTCGTTAACATTTATTACCCATTTGCTACAAAAACGGCCAAAAATGAAGGGTAGGTTTTTGGTATTTGACCCTAGTGGCAGATGGCTGAGTCGATGGCAGCAGCAGTTTGCAGCTTTAGATATACCACATTTGCGATCGCCTGCGGTACATCATCCCGACCCCAACCCGTTTGCTTTACGAAAATTTGCCCAATCTCGTCCCCAAGAATTATTTCCCCCCTACGACTTACCAGGGACTCGGCTGTTTGAAGACTTATGCAATGATGTGATTCATCGTTGGGATTTACAAGATTTAGTTGTACCTGCCAAAGTAACACGTCTTGAACCCTTACATCAGGGTTTTCGTTTGTGGTTGGAAGATGGTGACTCAATTCTTGCCAAGCGGGTTATATTAGCTACCAACAATAGTCAACTTCAGATTCCCGACTGGGTAAATCACATAGCATCAGAATATCCCCAAGATAAACTCTGTCACTCCCAACAAGTAGATTTACGACAATTACATTTAGCGGGTGAAAGAGTCTTAATTGTCGGTGGTGGTTTAACCAGTGGACATTTAGCCGTTGGTGCGATGACTCGCGGTGCGAAAGTCCAATTGATGATTCGGCGACAGTTGCAAGCCAAATTATTTGACGCTGAACCTGGTTGGTTAGGGCCAAAATACTTAAAGGCATTTTTCGCTGAGTCAGATTATCAACAGCGATCGCAAATGATTCAGCAAGCGCGGAATGGCGGTTCTGTAACACCAGCAATGGCTATGCAATTACGGCGATCTGTACGTGCTGGTCATGGGAGAATAGATGAATATTGCCAAATTGTTGCGGCTCAATGGTTAGATAATCATTGGCAGGTAAAATGCAATGATGATAGTGAATATGAGTGCGATCGTATTTGGCTTTCCACTGGTAGTAAATTTGACGTTCAGGCTGAACCATTATTACAAGAAGTTTTAAATGCGTACCCGATTCCTGTAGTCAACGGCTTACCTATTTTAGATACTTGTCTGCGTTGGCCTGGTTGTGAATTATTTTTGATGGGAGGGTTAGCAGCTTTACAGATAGGGCCGACAGCACGAAATTTATCAGGTGCGAGAATGGCTAGTGAAAAAATTGTACCAGCAATTATCAAGCCGAGTGTGGTTCTTCCTCATCCTAAAACTGCTTAACTTTTTTCTTCTCTATAAATAAATTTAGGGAATTGTATCCGACTTGTTTTTGTCAAAACCAAGATTCAACGGACAATGTTTTTACTTGTTGAATTCTCTGAAAGTCGCTGTCGGTTGATACAACGCTAAGACCATGTTGTAAGGCTACAGCCGTAATCCAAAGGTCATTTTCATCAAAGCCCAGGTCTGTCACCTGAGTTTTTCTCCGCTTGATTTTTTCCTTGGGGCCAAATTGTCTCATCAAGGCTGCTTTGAGTTGACCGTAAATATTAGCCGTATCTTCTGTTACATTGTAGATACGTATATCTTCGAGAAATTCTGTTAAATAAGCTAGATTAACTTCCCTTTTGGCAGAATTTTCCATCATATATGTAAGTTCTCCCTGCACAATTACGCAGGTAGCAATGTTTATTTCTCGAACCTCAGTTATTCGGCGAATGATGTTTGGGTTGCCAAGAATGATAGCACTACAGTGGTTAGTATCTAACAGGTACATTACTCAAAAGGATTTAAATCATAATCGAACTGGGCTTTACCACGAGTCACGTAAACAGACTGAAGACACTCATCGAAGTCATCACCTACCCAATTACCTGCGTGTCGGAGGATGGAACGGCCAGAAGCCGGCCTGTAGGTTAGTTGAGAGCTATCTGTCAGGTTTTCTTTTTGTTGATTTAGGGTATCGGAACTTGCTATTTCTGACTTGATACGCAGAGAATCTGTACCTTTTTTTACTTCTGTTTGCTTACTTTTTAAAAAACGTAGAAAATCAAGAGTTTCCTCTAGGAGTGACTCTGGAGATGATTCAATTTCTTGGAGCAGGATTTTTTTGATAGTCATAATGGTAATAATTTAAGGTTGTGACTGTTGAATTCTGGGTGGAAAAATTAAGTATGTTCCGCCTAAACCTTCTACAATGGTGCGTGTATTGGCAAACATCATCTTTTGATAGGTATCTGCATCACTTCCCGGTTCTCCTAGCCCCTTCGTATATAGTTGTCTTTCTGATAATTTAACATTTGCTTCTGCTGCTACAGACTCCATTAACTCAGGATTAACTGTTGTCTCTAGAAAAATTGTTGGTACTTTCGACTTTTGGATGTATTGCACCAAATTTTTGACACGTTGATTTGTAGCTTGTTCTTCATTGCCAAAACTGGCTGAAGGAATACCATAAGCTTTGGTGTAATAATCTATGGCATTATTGGTTGTGACAACTTTCAGTTTATCTTTAGGAATACTGGCAATTCTTGATTTGATCCAACTATCTATCTGTGTGAGTTCAATTATGATTCGTTTGGTATTTTCTTGATAAATATCTGCATCTCTGGGGGATAATTTCTTTAAGTTGTTATTAATAACTTCCACCATTTTGATTGCATTTTGGGGATGATGCCAAATATAAGGATTAATGACTGGGCGACCATTTACCTGAAATTGTCGTGCTTTAGGAAGTGCAACTTGATTAACAGCTATTTTAGTAGTTGGAGTTTTTGTCGCTGTAATTATTTTAGTTAATGCTGGCTCTAGATTATAACCATTATAAAAAATTAATTTTGCTTCTTCAATCGCTGTCAGGTCTTCTGGTTTTGGTTGATAATCTTGGGCATTTGTATTAGGAGGAATTATACAGGTAAGATTAATTGTATTTTCTGCAATTTGTTTGGCCAAGTCACAAAGTACACTGGTAGTAACTACAACTTTAGGAAGATTTTCATCGACTGTGGTAGAAGTCTGAGTGAAGGATGTATTTACAGCTTGATTTCCACATCCGAAAAATCCAACTGTTAAAAAGAAAAATCCAAGTCGTAAGCAAATATTGTTTAGTAGTTTTTTTGACATATTTCAACCATGCTGAATGTGTAAAACAGCTAATTTTCATGAGTAGCAATTATTTGTTTACTACTAGTTTTTTGATCAAAAAATTAAATAAACATACACAGTAAAGGCACAGAAATGCTGTGCCTAAGATGATATTTATAATTGTTAACGGGATTAAAAATCTATAGATGGCAATTTACCTTGTAAAAGTTGAAATTTAGACTGAACGCAATTAGCACAATTACAACCTAATTGTTCGGTAATAGGATTAGATGTTTGAGTCAAATGTGGGACAGCTATTTCTGAAAATGGTTGTATATATTCTACTGTCAGTATTGGGGTGGTAGATATGGATTTGACACTAGCATTAGCTGGGTTGGCTGCCACTAGTATAGATGACAGAATCACAGGAAAGGCAAGCAAAAACAGTTTGAATCGGTTCATACTTTCAATATTAAAGACTGCTGTTGATACAGCATAGCCAATTTTATTGATAAGCTTCAACATTAGTAACTGTGTAGGACTTAACTACGCCCAAAGCCTTGACCGCGTAATACTTTTGACCAAATGAAGATTTCTCCTTTGTCACCACCTGCGGCTAATAATTTACCTTGGGGATGCCAAGCTAAGGTAGAAAAGCCATCAGCAACGCCTGTGAGGATTTGGGATACTTGCTGGGCTTTGTTCCACAAACACAACCAACCGTCAGTCGCCGCCGAAGCCAAAAGAGAACTTTGAGGTGCAAAAGCGATCGCATTAATCACACCCACATGATTAGTCAAAACCCGCGCTTCCCAACCCAAGTTCTCATCCTCTAGCTTTTCCCAGACCACAATCCCTTCTACGCTGGAAGTAGCTAACAATGGCGCACCGACTTTAGTAGCGATTTCTGACCAAGCCAATTGACGAATCTTACCAGGGAAGCCACGCATCACCCAAGGGTCGGGATTGTTCCATTCCAAAACAGTGACACTGCGATCCATGTTACCGGAGGCGAGAAATTTGCCATCAGTTGACCAACCCATAGCGACGCTGACAGTTGGCATACTGAGAAGATATGGTTCTTCCTCCCAGTTTTGAGAATGCCAAATTTTAACTCCTTGGTTTCCACCAATGGCGAGATATTCCCCATCAATCCGCCAATCAATACTCAATGCGGAGGAGTCAGAAAAATTCAACGTAACAATCACCTCACGATTATCCGCATCCCAAACTTGGACGTAACGCCCTAAACTAAAAGCCAACTGGTTATTAACATGATTCCAAGCTAGCTTATCCACCCAAGCAGGGGCATTTTCTAAGGTGGTAATTAATTCCTGTCCCTGCCAAATTCTCACCCGTCCATCCTGTCCCCCAACAGCTAAAAATTGACCATCCCTGGAGAAAGCCACACAATCAACTGATTGACCTTCACCAGTTTGCAAAGTTGTTAATTTGCCATCTTGCCACAGTACCACTTCCCCAGCCGCCGAGGTTGCAGCTAGAGTATCACCTAATGGCGACCAGGCGATCGCAGTTACATACTCTGCGAGTGTCCCGGAATAGTGTTCTTCAAATTCTTTTGATTTGCTAGTTGTGAGGTTCATAGTGCTAGGGATTGGGGACTAGGAATTTTAGATTTTGCGGAAAGTTCTGTAGGCGGGTTTCCCGCCGTAGGAAACTTTTCAAGACGTATTTTAGATTTTGGATTGAATAATCTAAATCCAAAATTGCAAATCCACTCATTGAAAAGCTGGGGACTGGGGATTAGAAAGCAGAGGAGTAGGGGAAGCAGGGGAGCAGAGAGGAATACTAATAATTAATTTCACGCTCTTTACTCCCTACTCAGCACTCAGCACTCACTACTCAGCTGCCATACAAGCAAGAAAATCTTGTTTCAATTGGGCTTCATCGAGATTGCGACCGATGAAAACCAATTCGTTTTTCCGTTTCTCGCTAGCTTTCCAGGGTCTATCAGGTCTGCCATCCAATATCATATGCACACCTTGGAAGACAAATCTATTATCCTCCCCAGCAATATTTAATATGCCTTTCATCCGAAAGATATCTGGGCCTTGGGTACGCAATAATTCTGAAAGCCAAGCATTTAATTTCTGCCCATCCAGTTCCCCTGAATCTACCAAGGCTACAGAAAAAATACTATCATCATGTTCGTGGGTATCTTCACCCAAAAAATTGGGATCTATTTCTAATGCGCGATCTAAATCAAACGCATTCACACCTAATAAAGCATCCATTGCTAATTCTGAATTTTGGGTGCGGTAGATTTTCGCCATCGCATTCATCGACCGAATCCGCTTTTCTAATTCATCTAATTCTGCTGGCGTAACTAAATCTGTTTTATTAAGTAAAATTACATCGGCAAAGGCAATCTGTTCTTGAGCTTCATCTGCATCCCAGTGCTGCCAGATATGCTTGGCATCAACTACTGTCACCACTGCATCTAAAGCCAGTTGGCTTTGCATATCTTCATCTACAAAGAATGTCTGAATTACTGGTGCAGGGTCGGCTAACCCAGTAGTTTCTATAACTAAATGGTCAAACTTATCGCGTCGCTTCATCAAATTATTAATGATGCGAATTAAATCCCCTCTGACGGTACAACAAATACAGCCATTATTCATTTCAAATATTTCTTCGTCAGCATCAATTACTAATTGATTATCAATGCCGACTTCCCCAAATTCATTAACAATCACAGCCACTTTTTTGCCGTGTTCGTAGGTGAGGATGTGATTAAGTAGAGTTGTTTTACCTGCTCCTAAATAGCCGGTCAAAACAGTCACGGGAACTGAATTTATCATTACGTCAGCAACCATACTTTTAAAACCTCTTATCTCACTTATGGATAATCATTATCACCCATCATAAATCCTTTTATATTTTTGTGTGAATTTGCCATTAATGCAAGCTGCAATCCACACTATTTGCTGTTTTTGGCATCTGTATTTAGTTATAAATATTCACAATTCACCAGGATTGAGGACTTCTATTTTTAACAAATTCTTCATTGACAAACCCATAAAGAGCATGATAATCATTATCGTTAGTAAAAATTATACTTTCAGGGAGAACCCTAGTGGTTTCAAAATACACTAGCTTTTGGCACAAGCAAGCTTATATTGCTGTGGGCTTTTTGGCTGTTGCGCCATTAGTTGTATCTACAGCTATTGCACCTGCACAAGCTCATGATGACACTGAATATTACATTGGCTTAGATGGGTTACATATTCTTTTAAGCGGGACATATGCAGGATTAGATAACCCGAACTACAACCGTTTGACCTTCTTATCTGCACACCGGGAAGCAAACCCTGCGAGTAATCATTTTCATGGTATTGGGACTTATAGCTACTTAGGTGCTGTAGATAGCCCAAGTATTAATTCAACCAGTGCTAATAACAGAATTCCTGAGACTTATACAGGAATTCCACCACTAAAATTATTACCGGGTACAGGGATTTATTCTGGTCGCTTGATTAGCTCTGATACTCATGAAGAATATAGCAATCTAAACATCCAATCCATAACATCTTTAGCAGGTGCTTTAGAAGCAGACGACCAGTATTTATTTAATAGTTCTGGTGGTCGTTGGCAGTCGTCTCTGACGGGTGCAACAATTGGTCTACAGTTGCTGGAAATTAGTAGTGGATTGAATATTGCGAATGAGGCAGGTGAAAATATCCTCAATTCTCTTGGTGATATTTATACCCTCGGTGGTGGTGATGATTTTTCCTTCACCCCTACTTTTTGGACTCAGAAAACAGCAACACCCGGTACTTATTCCGCAACATTTAAGCTGGTAGATTTAAGCGATAACTATTTAGAGTCTGGTACATTTAGCTTAGATTTTCGAGTTGAGAAAGTACCAGAACCTTCTACTACTATTGCTTTAGGATTCGCTGGTTTATTAGCTTTGTCTATCTCTCATCTGAAAAAACGCACTGTAAAAAGTTTGAATTAGTAAGTCTGTGGGAAGAAATCAAACTAACTATGTATTTTGCAATGTGAAATACTTGTGATTGAGTTCGTAGTAAGGACTTTAGTGCTTAAAAAAGGGCTAAAGCCCTTACTACAAACCTTTAATGATGTAAAAAATCCTCAATGGCTGCAAAAATCTCTGCTGGGTATTCCTCGTGCATTCCCAAAGAACCGGGAAGTACAACACTTCTAACCCCTGGGAGTGCCGCGACAACTTCCATTTCGGCGCGTGATTTGGGGGGACTTGATTCTGCAATCACTACCATGATGGGAACAGATAAGGACTGTACAAGTGCTAGAAAATCGGATTGATTGTGTACTGCGTCAATATTACCAGTTACAAAAGCCGCAGAAGCAAACCTAGCACCTGGTTTTTGGGTGGATTGCCATTTCTTCTCCATGAAACTGGGTGTGAGTTTCGCTGTATCGACAAAGACATGGCGACGATACATAAACCGTAAGAATGAGGGCGTGGTATTGAGTTTGTAGAGAATTTGACCGACAATAGGCGATCGCACTAATCCCCTAACTACACCAGCTAACATTGGATTTGCCCCCATTGTCGGTAAAGGGCCGCGCCAAGTCGGTGCAATCAAGACAATTTTTGAGAAAGTATCTGGCTGTTGGTGCGCTAGTTGCAACACATAACCAGCAGCATGACCAGCTGCTATGACAGTTATAGGAATCGAAAAAACAGCCTGGACAAAATCCCCTAGAAATTGCTGATAAATCTCTGGTCGGTAATCTATACTAGGGCGTGAAGATTGCCCAAAACCCGGCCAGTCTATAGCTACTACTTGAAAATGAGGAGCTAGTAGCCTAGCCAATCCAGCCATTTCTTGACGGGTGGATACGCTGCTAAAAGCTGGCAATAGTAATAGAGGTGAACCATTGCCCAGAGTTTCATAAACAACACGCAATGGTTGATTTTCCCATTGCCAGACATATTCTTGAACTACTCCACCAAATCCAGTAGGGTCATAGGTTGATAATAAACTGGTAGACATCGCACTAAATATTGGGTAGTTGTCACAATACTTTTAGTTTGGCAGGTCTAACTTACATTCCAACGCTTTTTTTTGCATAGTTTTAAAAATGTTATAAAACCCATTAGCGCGGGAAGGGGTGAGGCTGACATTTAAACCAGTGGCTTGGATAAAATCTGGTGTAAGTTCCACAATCGCCGTAGGTGCTAGTTCGTTTAAGCCTTCAATTAATAGGGCGAGTAATCCTTTCGTCAATTGTGAATCAGAATCCCCCTGATATGTCACCTTACCATCATGCAAAGTTGCAGTCACATATACTTGCGAAACACAACCAGGGACTTTATTTTCTGGGACTTTATCAGTTTCTGGGAACTCTGGCATCTTTTGAGCATACCAGATGAGTTGTTCATAGCGTCGCTTTGGGTCTGTCGCCCGTTGAAAACGCTGGACAATTTTAGCTAGAGCAGGCGGTAAAGAGTCTAAAGTTGAAGACATAACAGCAGTTGCGAATAATCGGTCTTTCTTTGAGTGTAGATTATCTTCAATCTAGGCGATCGCAGAATTGCCCAGCTACGCCAAAAAAAGATGGTGAACAGAAATAACCCCGATTTTCTCAAAATTCGGGGTTATGGAATCTATCAAAACTGAATCACATTACTTACTTAGCAGTGGGTTCAGAAGTTGCAGCAAGCATTTTTGCAGCATTTTCTTCGCTTTCTAGAATACCGAATTCAATCAACAACTCTTCTAGTTCTTCCATCTCAATTGGGGTAGGAATCTGAAGATTCTTGTTGTTGACGATTTTGGTAGCCAATGTCCGGTATTCGTTACCTTGTGCGCTATCTGGTGCGTACTCGTTAACGGTCATCCGGCGCAACTCAGCGTGTTGAACAATGTTGTCACGAGGTACGTAGTGAATCATTTGGGTGTTCAACCGTTTTGCCAGAGTTTCGATCAATTCGATTTCTCTGTCAACGTTCCGGCTGTTACAAATCAAACCACCTAAACGTACACCACCTGTGTGGGCATATTTCAAAATACCGCGAGCGATGTTGTTTGCAGCGTACATCGCCATCATTTCACCTGATGTCACGATGTAGATTTCTTGTGCTTTGTTTTCGCGGATAGGCATCGCGAAACCACCACATACAACGTCACCTAGTACGTCATAAGATACAAAGTCAACGTCTTGGTAAGCACCATTTTCTTCTAAGAAGTTGATGGCGGTGATAATACCACGACCAGCACAACCTACACCGGGTTCTGGTCCACCAGACTCCACGCACTTCACACCACGGAAGCCGGTTAACATTACTTCTTCGAGTTCTAGGTCTTCAACTGCGCCACGTTCAGCAGCCAAGTGCAGAACTGTGGTTTGAGCTTTAGAGTGCAGCATCAAACGGGTGGAGTCAGCTTTAGGGTCACAACCTACAATCAGGATGCGTTGACCCATTTCTGCCATTGCTGCCAAGGTGTTTTGAGAAGTAGTAGACTTACCAATACCGCCCTTACCGTAGAAAGCTATTTGTCTGATTTTTTTGTCAATACTCATGGTTTGTGTTTTCCTACAATAACTGTGAATGCAAAGTTCTAGAGTAAATATTGGTAAGAGGTTGCACAGATGAGGGTTTCTCTCTCAGGAATATTGCAAGTATTACTGTACTCACTACTGAGTCCAGAAAAGCTTGACATAGACATTGCAGTTAATTGTCATAAATCACCATCGGTTGCTCAAGCCTTAAGAGTGGTTACAGCAGGAATATTTATCCAGGTTTTTTTCCCTGAACCCAACTAACCAACATTGCAATCCACTCTGAATGGTGCTGACAACCTTCCTGATTTCGTATATGTCAATACCTTACATTAGCAACCTCAAACACTAGGATTTGGGCAATGTATTGGTGACTGTTGACAATATGCTTAAATTCCTAAATCTTGGGGAACGATATTTACTCTGCCTCAAGTTTTTACGCCCAAAGTGAGTAACTACTAGAACATAGTTTGCTAATAGGAATAGTTAATTCCCATTGCACGATATTCAGTAACCGTTCTGATTTTTTTTAGATTGCCAGGGTGTACTAAGAGTCTTTCTTCCCAGTCTCCTAGAGTAATTATTTCTGGCAGGTAATACTAGCTTGTCTAGCCAACTCTCACTAGTTATTACCTAAGCAAGTTATCACTGACTTCAAGTTTGTACTAATGCGACAATCCTGTTTATCTGGCTGATTTATACCGTTACCAAAAGGTGTAACGATATTGAAGTGGATTTACCAGAGCAAAAGGACTTGATTAAGTCGCAATATTACTTGCGAAGTCTTTTTGCGTGCTTGCTTTTTTGATTCCTGTTGTCATCCTAACATAGTTTTACTAATTTATTCATTCGATATTAAATTATTTTTTCTGGACATATTATTGTTTTGATTATTTCGCTGAAACATGAGTCTGGGCTTTATTTTTAAACAAAATGGCAGGTATTAATAAGGTACAAAGGAATAGTAAAAAGCGTAATTCATTTTACATAAGGCAAGAGATAAACCTGCTTAATTTGAACTTTTTTGTGCTTGAAAATTGTTTTTGATGAATTCGTATTTTTTATTAATCTTGTGATTATTAATTGCCAGTTTTATTTTATATTTTAGCTAAAATTGAATAGTTTTTTAAGTTATTTGATGATTTTAAATACAGAAATCATAATTGATTAAATATCAAGGATAAAAGAATTTGAATTAAGTAGGGTGTAACACCAGGTCAAAGCTGAACTTTGCATCATGATGCGAGTTGTTTAACTCCAACCTGATTTGAGAAATATTCATTTGTTGTGCATACAGATATTAGAGGCAAAAAGAAGCTTCATTTCATCAGCTAGTTGCAACTATGGGAAAAATGTAAAAACTGTTGATATTGGGTTTAAATAATAATTGCGTTGGCGTAGCGTCTCGTAGAGAAGGTAGAGATGGCGTAGTCACCTAGCAAATTCATACATTATGATAATATTCATTAAGATGTAATGGCAAGCACAAAATAAATATCTTTTGTGTGTATATAAATAGGTTTCTCCAGCATCATCTCAATCTACCTACCAAATTGATCCCCAGATTTATGAAGTATTGAAAATGAATGTTAAATATTAATGCAAAATAGCAATTTCTCTTGAATTTATTGCGAGATTTTTCAGATGATATTTTCAATTATTCGATTAAATTTCAGGAGCATAAATTCAGGTGTTAACTTCAACCTTACTCGCTGCTGCCACCGCACCCCTGGAATGGAGTCCCACAGTTGGGATTTTCATGATTATTGCCAATATCATTGCCATTACCTTTGGCAAATTCAGCATCAAGTATCCCAGTTCAGAACCAGCTTTACCTTCTTCTAATCTCTTCGGTGGCTTTGGTTTACCCGCTTTATTAGCAACTACAGCCTTTGGCCACATCTTAGGAGTAGGTCTGATTTTAGGACTACATTACCTAGGTAGATTTTAGGATAAAAACTTAGGAAGTAAACAGTAGAAATCAGCAAAATATTTTTGCTGATTTGAGGTTATTTTCTACTTACCTAAATAATGTAGTTATTGATTGTTGTGTCTGTATCTATGAGCCAGGGAATATATTCTCTGGCTCTTTTCTATTTGTTAGTTGGCTGCTACTAAAGGCTGAAGTGTGTTAACTTTCCGCCGTACTGATTCCCCTGTCAGCAGTTCTACAACATCCATCCCATTGCCAATTACACCCGGTACACTGGGATACCCAGCACTTGCACCCACTAAAAACAGGTTTGGTAATTCCGTCGTGTATCCTATGCGATTTAATCCTACTTGTTGGGGTACTAATTTCGCCCCATAAATATTACCTTCTGGTTGTCCTAGATAATATTCGCTGGTGGTAGGTGTACCGTAAACCTTCATGCGCGTGTAATTGTCTATGTCAGGAATCAAATCCCTAACACTGTGCATGATTTGTTGGTAAACTTCACGTTTTTTGGCTTTGTAAGCTTGTAAGTCAGTTTTGTGCAGATGTTCAAAAGGTGCGTAAGGGCAAACGGTGGCAATTTCTAGAATATGATGTCCTTCTGGGGCTATTCCCGGTTCATCAGATTTCATAGTTGGACAAGACAAGAAAATCCACGGTTGGCTAAAGTCACCTTGCAATTGTTGTTGATATTCTCTATTTAAGTTACCTGTAGGATAGTACCAAGTATTCCAATTACCGATGCCATAACGTTCTGGTTGAAAGCGGCTATCTAAACCCAGGTAGATATTAAAAGCACTAGCTGAATATTCATAGCCAGTCAACCGCCGACGTTCCCTATGGCTGATGGCTTCATTCTCGTGCATCAACTCTACTGTTAATTTGGGGTCAAGGTCGCTAATATAAGCCTTGGTAGCACGATAGATTTTGCCATCAGCTAATACACTATGAACACTACCGTTACTGACTTGGATATGATTAACCGTGGTAGCATAGGCAATTACACCCCCACTGGCGGTAATGGCATCAACAATGGTGTCTACAAAGTGCTTAAAGTGATGTTTGGGATAATAAGCACCTTCGGAATAGTCCCAAACTAGGGAAGTATGGGTAAGAAGGGCTATTTCTTGGGGTGGTAGTGCATAGTCGCCACTTTGTCCGGCTAGGATGGCTTGTAATTTAGGTGATAACCCGACATGATTATATAAATCTTGCAGAGTCCAACTGCGCTTGCGAAAAAGATTGAAATATTTTGGCAACTTTAACCAGTTAGACCATTTTTGATCATACCAACGCACTTCTTGCCCTAAGCTGCGAATTTCGTGATGGAGTTGCTGAATTTCATCACAGTAGCGGTTGATAGCATTAGCTTCTTCTGGGAAGGTGGAAAGCAATCGGGAACGCAGACTTTCCCACCCTAGGGGAATCCTAAAATCTGCCTCTGGTGTGATGATGCGATCTATGCAATCTGGATTTAGGCTATTAAAGGGTACATCTCGGTTAATATAGTTGAGAAATTGCGCGATCGCTTGATCACTACCACATTGAGAAATATAATGCACATCAGCACAAAAACTATATTCCCCATAATCAAAGGTGTGACAGCAACCGCCAGGTAAATAGTGTTTTTCTAAAACTGCGACATTATATCCCTGACGTGTTAAGCAAGCGGCTGTTGCTAATCCACCTAATCCAGCTCCTAAAATTACATAATCAAAGATTTCCATGTTACCCTCCTCTGGTAATCTTGATTGCTTTTGATTTAAGTGGTCTGATTTTTATAAAGGGTAGGTTTCTCAACCCACCCCCAACTACCTCACCGCAAGCGAGGCTACGGTCTACACACAAATTTTAAGTAGTTGATGAATCCGGGTTTTACGAGTCGTGATGTTTCTGAGTGATGGGTATTCGGTCAATACTGTTCGGATAAGAGAGTATAGGGGATTGGATTGAGGAACGTAGCAAGATACCGCAGAGGAACTCAACATTTGCACGTATTTGTTGGGTTACTCTACGATTAGGCTTACGTGCGCCAACGCAAAGCCTTAATTGAACCGTATTGTGGATTGGCTAGGAAACAATAGCTAGTATGTAGTTACCCTGAAATTCTCAAATTCAGGAAAGATTTAGCCTGTGATTTTTATTAAGTGGCAGATACTGATTGGCTAAGTAGTGCTGATCAATCTTGGTAGGGTGAATTTGGGATTGATGTACTTTAGTTTATCTAGAATCTCAAGCTTTGTTCAAGAACTTTTGTCTTTCTTAATAATTTTTTAAAATATCATAAAAACTACTTAATCTGCGGGAAACCTGAAAGTAAGTGTTTTAGTTTTTGTCAGCTTTTTGGATACATTAGCCGAACGCCTGGGTAATTCTAATAACTTTAGTTAACCGCAGCTAAAGGCTGTGTGGGAATTTCTATGCAAAACTTACAACCTTTACCAGGTTCAGAAATACAGTTAATTTTACCGCCGTGTTCTTCCACTATAATTTTATAGCTAATAGATAAACCTAACCCAGTACCTTGTCCTGGTTGTTTGGTGGTAAAGAATGGTTCAAAAATCCGCGATCGCACATTTTCTAGAATGCCACAACCATTGTCAGCAATACTAATGAAGATTGTATGATTTTCTATAACTTTTGTAGATATTTTAATTTGGGGCGTGACAGTAATTTTATCCAAAGACATGGCAGATTCTAGAGCATCTATAGAATTATTAATAATATTCATAAATACCTGATTCATCTGCGCTGCGTAACACACTACTTCAGATAATTCACCATACTCTTTTATGACTTCTATCGCTGGAAAATCATTTTTAGCTTCCAGCCGATGTTGTAAAATTAACAGAGTGCTGTCGATCCCTTCATGCAGGTCAACAGGTTTCATTTTCGCTTCGTCAAGTCTGGCAAAACTACGTAATGATAAAACTAACTGAGAAATTCGTTCTGCACCTATCATCATTGATTTGAGAATTTTTGGTAAATCATCAGCAATAAAATCTAAGTCTAATTCTGCTATCTGCTCTTGAAATTCTTTCTTAGGCTGGGGATAATTTTTTTTGTAGCCATCCACTAATTTAAATAAATTTTCTGTGTGTTCATTCACGTATGTGATGTTACCGTAAATGAAACTAATTGGATTGTTAATTTCATGGGCTATTCCAGCTACTAATTGCCCCAAACTCGCCATCTTTTCACTTTGAATTAACTGGCTTTGTGTTTCTTGTAATTCTTTTAGTGCGTGAGCAATTGCTTCCTTTTGGCACTTGGTTTGTTCTAGTAACTCCGCCTGTTGAATCCCCACACCTAATTGAGTGCTAATCTGCACTAATAAATCTATTTCATCCTCTTGCCATTCATGAGGTTGAGTATTTTGATAAGCACCTAATAATCCCCATAGTTGCTCACCTTGAAAAATTGGCACAACTATGTATGCTCTAGCTTTCATTGTTTTAATCAAAGCCAGATGATGTTGAGAATAATTTCGGCTGTGAATATCATTAATAGCAATAATTTTGCCGTTAGCGAAATCGCCTCCTTGGGTTTTTTGTAAGTAATCATCTGCGATCGCATCTACAATTTTGCTGACTGGTGTCCAACCATCAGCTAATGATTCCGCAACAAATTCACCACTCCAATCAGACTGAAAACGATAGATGATGACGCGATCTACTTCCAATAACCGCCGGACTTCTTGAGTGCTGGTAATAAAAATAGTATTCAAGTCCAGGGAACGGCGGATTTTTTCTACTGTCGCCGCTAAAGCTTTTTCCCTGGCTGCGGCTTTGCGTTCTCGTTCGGCGGCTTTTGCTAGTTGTTCAGCTTGCACTTGCACCTGTTGCAAAGTTTCGGCTTGTTGTAGTGCTATGCCTAGCTGTACACCAACTTGAGCTAATAAGTTGGTTTCTTCTTCTTGCCAATAACGCAGTCGCGAGTTTTGATAGGCTACTAACAAACCCCACAGTTTTTCACCTTGGCAAATCGGCACAAAAATTTCATTACGAGCATAGTTCCCTGGTTGTGTTTCTGGTGACAGCAAGCGTTCTGTAGGAGGTTGTGGTTTGATTATTGGTTGCCAACCATTAAGAAGGGAATCAGCCACAAATTCACCACTCCAATCAGGATGAAAGCGATAAATTGCTACTCTTTCGACTCCTAGTAAACCTCGTACCTCTTGAGTAGTGGTTGTAAAAATGATTTCAATATCTAGAGAGTGGCGGATTTTTTCTACAGTGTTTGCTAATGCTCGTTGGCGTTCCGCAGCTTTGCTGAGTTCTGCGGCTTGGATTTGCATTTGTTGTAAGTATTCCGCTTGCTGTAAAGCTACACCTAATTGAGTGCTAACTTGAGTAAGTAAGTAAACTTCATCTTCTTGCCAATCACGAATCCCAGTGTTTTGGTAAACTGCTAACAAACCCCACAGCTTTTGTCCGTGATATATGGCAATGATTACATAGGCTCTGGCTTGATAAATTTCTAATACATTGAGGTAACACTCACTAAACCCTGCATTGTAAATATCAGGACAAACGCGATACACTTCACCTCTGGTGAAACGACCACCTTCTGTATCTTGTAAGTAAGTATCTGCTACTGGAGTTTTGGCTAACTCTTTAGCACTACATTCACTGACATTTTCTTTTAATTCTGGTCTTTGTAACTGTTCATCGATCAGGGAAATCCAACCCTCTCTCACAGATTCAAAAACAAACTCCCCAGTCCAATCGGGATTGAAGCGATAGATGGCTACACGGTCAGTATTGATGAGTTTTCTGATTTCTGCGGTACTGGTGCGGAAAATGGTTTCTAAATCTAGGGATTGGCGAATTTTTTCAATGGCGATCGCAATTGTTTTTTGCCACTCTACGGCTTTTTCTCTGGCTTGAGCTTGTGCTAGTTGTGCTGATTGTGCTTTGGCTTGTTCTATATAATCTGCTTGCTGTAAAGCCACTGCCAAATGTTCAGCAATTAACTGCACAAACTCAATTTCGGCAGTTTCCCATTGTCGAGTGCTACTACACTGATGAATGCACAATAACCCCCACAAGTCTTGACATTTGATTAAGGGAACAACAATATTGGCACGTACTTGGAATTTCTCCAGCATCTGAACGTAACAATCACTGATTCCAGCTTCATGGATATCAGCCATTGCTGTAATTTTACCCTGCTGATGCAGCCTAGCAAATTCCTCTGTAAGACAGTGATCGCCCAATTTGGTTGTTAATAAGGCACTCCATTCATCTCCCACATCTTCGTAGATAAATTCTCCTTCCCATCCCAAATTAGGAGTAAAACGAAACACCCCAACTCTGTCTGTATTCAGAGATTGGCGGACTTCAGTAACTGTAACTTTGAAGATAGTATTTATATCCAGAGACTCACGAATTTGGGCTATTACTCTAGATAAGGCTGTTTTCATAATCTGTCTTAAAAATGGGAAGAAGGAATTGGAAATTAGAAATGAAGTTCTATATCATAATTCCCTAGGCAGAAGTAAATTTAACAGTAAAAATTTAAAGACACGATAAATAAATACCGTGTCCCTGGGAAAATATTCTTGAAAAAACTGTGCTTTGTTCACTAGTGAATCATCGCCGCTTAGTAGTGGTGCGTCGGAGTTCACGTTTTTCGTTCTCTTGAAGACGGCGATCGCGCCATTCTGCCAAGGTTAAATAGCCAACGCCACCAGTAACTACTACTAGCAGCACTAAGGCGACTAAAGCCAAAATACTCAGAACTGGACTTTCCACAATGCCTCTATAGTCCGTTACGACCCCATACTACCATTGCAATTGACCAAGTAAACACAACTAGTAGTGATACCCAACCCAATGTCAAAATCGCCATAGTTTTACTTCTGAAATTTTTTACAAAACGTCTCTAATATTTATCATACTGGTTACTGGGGACTGGGTACTGGGCAATTTTCCCATCTTTATCTCAACTAAAGATGAATCATGAATTCATACCTAATCTCTCATCCCAATTTTCAATCTTGATTATGAACCGAATTTTAGATCATCAATACATGGCAGAACGGCTAGAATCCCTTAAAGCCGGAATTATTGGGGGTTTGGCTTTGGGTTTGGCTTTCTTAATTACTAGTTTTGTCAATACCCTGGTGCTGGCCAAGTATTTTCCCATACTCGTAAGTCTGCAAAGAGATTTTAATTGGTATTGGTTAATGAGTGGGGCGATCGCTGGTTTTTCTGGTTTACTATTCGGTGTGACTTACCGCTATATCATCCGCACCGATCAAAATCCACACTTGAACTCTGGCGGTGTGTTGGCTTTTGGTTTGGTGCGCGGCTTAACTCAAATCGAAGGGTTAAATGCTAGTAGTACAGTTTTACCCTTTGTTGTATTAGTAGGTGAAAGTATATTGTGGTTTGCAATGGCGGCGATCGCGCTTGATATTGCTCTCCAACGCTCTTGGGTAAAACCTTTTAGGTAAAACTGTATTTACCCCTGAAATAAAAGTTAATTTTGAATTTTGAATGGTTGAGGCGATGGGCTGCGCCCCGCCGGATACTGTTGGCGAAAGTGTTACAAACGGATAAACAAAGGTGTTACAACTAAAAGCCGCAACCACAGATTGAAGGTTTGAGCTTGCGTAATATTTTAAAATACAAAAATGTATTACATTCGCCAACAGTATCCCCGCCGTAGGCGATCGCTAACAGTGCTTTATGGTTTTAAATAATCCTTGGGGTTTTCAGCTACCCAACCCAGAGAAGAACTCGAACGAATTTCAAAATGCAGATGGGATTGTTTACCCGTTGGTTGTCCAGTTGTGCCTACAGTTCCCAGTAACTGACCTTTATTGATTTGTTGACCAACTTTAACTTGAATACTATCAAGATGGGCATAACGGCTTTGCAGTCCGCCATTATGGTTAATGATGACTAGATTACCGTAAGTACCCTGTTCTTGAGCAAATACTACCTTACCTGCGGCGATCGCTTCGACAGGAGTTCCCACATCTGCCAACAAATCTATGCCGCTATGGAAGAATACATCACCTGTATTCGGGTTAATTTGCCAGCCATAGGGTAACGTCACCTCTCTCGCCTGCTGTAAAGGATAGCCAGATAGCTGAACTGAGGTAGTGAACACAGCATTTTTGGGAGTTGCAGTAAAACCATTAGGCGACCAATTTACCCCAGGTACAAAAACAATTCTGGGGTCTTGTTGACAACCATTTACCTCAAATAGAGCATCAGGACGAACTTTAAATCTTGTCGCTATTTGTCGCCAAGTTTGACCGCGAGGTACTTCCACCACCACCCCATTGAAAGGAGGAATTTGTAATTCACTACCCACAGTCGGAAGCGAACCATCCTGAAGAGATGGATTCATCCCCACAATCGTTTCAGGAATGAGATTGTAACGCTGTGCAATGCTAACCAAAGTATCACCACGAACCACTTTATGCCGCCGAAAACGAGACAAAGCGGAAATTGGGCAACCCTCAACAGCAGCACTAGCACTGTTTGAGTTTGGCAATATAGCTGTTGTCAGTCCCAAAGCACTAACTAAGCTACAAAGAAGAGCAAAACGATCGGGAAAATTCATGGATACAAGATAAGACAGCCTTAACTTTAAATTCTAGTTCGGGAATTAGGAATTGGGAATTGTCTTTTTCTCCCCCTGCTCCCCCTTCTTTCGTTTCCCCAGTCCCCAGTCCCCAGTCCCCTTCCTCAAAACTGGAGTTTAGACTAAATCGGTCATGTTCAAGAAAAAAAGGGAGTCTGATTAGACCTATCTTTAAAATAAATTTTATAGGAAAATAAACAGAGAAGATAAAAA